>QMPG01000004.1 GCA_003648455.1 Bacteroidota bacterium | reverse complement strand
TTACCAACATCAATATAGAATACTCTTCTTTCTGGTGCTCTACTTATTCTATAAACAAGCATTAAATCTTCTAGCATTACAAGTCGTCTATAAGTTCTTACACCAGCTTCAAGTAATGAACCACCATAAGGTGCATGGACTTTATTCTCAATTTTGAAATGAATTATCTGCCAAGGAAATAATTTATATTCCATAGTTTCTTTTACTGCGTTTCTACTACCATCATTGGCTTTATCATTACGAGTTACTTTATAAGTAAAATGAGAAAGTTTTCCGTTCTTTTCAATTCTATCAACTTTGTCAGGTTCTAAGTATCTGATACGACGAATCTCTTTTGGTTTTTTATAATCATCTGGAATAACTTCATAGAAGTTATCACCCATCTTAACTGTCTCATAAAAGATAGACCACAACTCATTGTTCATATCTAACTTTTTAATAAACAATTGATCAAGAACATCTTTAAGTGTTTCATCGTCTGAAACAAACTTCATTACATCACCGGAATCATTAGGCTGTGTTGCATCATCTGAAATGATTTCAATACCTCTATGAATGAATTCCATTGTATCCATTTCATTGAAAGTATCATAAGCATCTCTTCTGTTATTTAATGTATTTCCTTCACCAAATTCATTCTCATCAAAGAAAATACTATAATCTACATTGTCATTATCATCACTAAGATTAATATCTTTTGTATCAACATCTGTCTTTAAATCTTGAGGTAGATCAGAAATCGCATTGACTTGTCTCTGTATTTCTCTTGCTGATTTTTCGTCGTTGAATACTTCAACTCCATCTATTAGTGGCATATATTACTCCTAGGAATACTGTTTAAGCAGGAAGCTATTAAAGCTTCCAGTGTCATTCATTGCTGCTTTCTTTACATTAATACTATCAATTAAAGCTTTTATGTCAGCATCTGTCTTTGCCAATTTCGGTAATTGACTAACCATAATGTCATTGTTTTTATATTTAATATATGTTATATTGCCCTTGTTAAAAATCTTAACTACAGGCTGTATTACTTTCATTTCTTTCTTAACTTCAACATCTGGATTGACTTTATCTTCTGCCTTCTCCATTGTCTTATCATACTCACTAGTTTTATTAACTATTTTTCCTATATTAAAACTAGCAGCACGCGAAGAGCTTCTTGATTTTTTCATTTTATTACTTGAAACAATCTTATCAGTAGATACGGTTTTCTCAAGTCTATCTCTTAACCTTTCATCTGTTTTGTTCTTATACTTCATTTTCTATCTCTCTATAATAAATAGCAATGTCTTTACCTGTGAATGATAAAACATATTTCTTTACTTCAATCCATCTTCTATATGCTTCGTGCATTCTAACATCTTCAAATCTATAATAAATAACATCCGGTTTATAGATTTCTGCATATCGTTGTCCAACAAATTCAAACACTCGAAAGATTTTCACAATGTTTGGTATGTCATTTCCAAATTCAATATTCCAATCCATCCCGGCAATAGATTTAATTTCAGTAGTTGCATTGTCCATAATAAGATTATATTCTTCATAATCATTATTACTATGACTGAAAGTATGAAACTCTTCTATATTCATAGAAACTATATCATAAGTAATCTTATTGTCTCCACTATGAAATTCATATTTAATTCCATAATCTACAATAGTTTCATCTACCAAAATTTCTTGAACTTCTAACATTAATTAAATCCACCAATCAACCAATCATAATCAGATTTAGAACATCCAAATCTTTCTTGAAACATATCATCGTCGGGTGCTTCGGACTCTATAATGTCGAAAGTATCCTTTCTACTATTATCAAGTCCCTCACCATTATCTTTACCCCCGGACTCTATAACTTCTCCACTATCCGTGATAAGAAACGATTCTCCGGAGTTGATCGCCTTACTTCTATTGTAAAGCGCTAAAGCCATTGCAATGATTGTATCATCGTGGGAACCATCACTATGATCAGGTCTATTGCCACCAGACCAAATCCAAGTTGAAAGTTCTAACCATAATCTTTTACTATAGATTTTTAATGTATCAAACAAATCATCAACTGAAATCCAATCAATAAAATCGTTGGTAAGAAGTTTTCTTGTTTTAACATCTGTGATCCATCCGGTTTGTCTTGTGATGCCATTTTTAGTTTTCTTTTGTTTATATAGATTATTATAAGGATCTATATCAGAATAATAAACTTCATTAAAAATTGCTTCTCCTATACTATTACACTCTATTATGAGATAAGCTTCATTGTAATATAAAGCAATTTTTTTAATAAATCTACCAAAGTTTGCTGTAGACATATGTCCTTTATATTCTGCCGCTTGTTCGTATTCTGCTACGTCAAGTATCTGCATTGTTGAGTAGTCATTGCTGGTTCCGGTTGAGACATCAACTCCGATTATATAACGATGGCCCGGAATTGGTTTTTTCCACTGCCACCAGCCAACATATTCAGAAGTTCCAACTACATCTCTAATGATTGGTTCTACAACTTTTGATTCAACTTTTTCAAGTATATTCTCAGAGAAAACTTTATCTCCAGCGACAATAAAATCATGTAGGATTTCTTGTCGATACTTAGCAGCACCTAAGTCCTGATGAGCTGCTTTTAGCCAAGCGTTATCCAAGTATTTTTCTCTTGAGATTGGTTTAAAGAATTCGTTATATTTTGCTTTAATGTGTGGTTTATAATAATAGCCTTCTTTGATAGCTTTTTTAAGTATATCATTATAGCCTTTATTGGGGCCGTTAATTCTTTCATCGTCAGGAACTTCCCACCAATCAATTTCAAGATATTTAGTATCTTTAGATTCGCCACCTCGTGCTGCGACTACTTGTTCATAATAATAGGCACCTTTACCCGCAACCCCATTGGGTGTAGAAATCAAAATGATTTGCCCACCAGTTTTGTTTAGGGTTGGTTGTGCAGAAGCAATGATTTCTCTTGCCATTCTTTCTGATTGATAGAAGGCAACTTCATCTAAAACTAACACAGAAAGAGAGTCACCTCTACCTGCGTTTTCCGATTGACTTTCAGAGAGTATTGTTGATGTAGAGTTTTTATGTTGGAAAGTAATCTCTTGTTGGTTTTGATATTTAACTGGAGTTTTCATCCATTCCGGAAAGTTGTTTAAAGTTGAATAAATTTTCTTTACGAATTGTTGTGCTTTCTTTTGTTTAACTGAAACAACATCAATCATTTCAGCAGGAAAGAAGTGTGCTCTCCATAAACTATACAGGGCAAAGATTGTAGATAATCCACTATTATGAACCATTAAACCATTAGTTAAGAAATTACTTGTTGGAGTTGTTATATCATAAACATTTTCTTCTTCTTTTAAAACTTCTATCTTTCTTATTTTTTCAAAAGATTGATTAGACTTATGAGGTTTTTCTTTTGAAATTAGATTTATTATTTCTTGTGTATCTGTTTTTCCTTTTATCCCTATTTTGTTTATAAAATCAATTATAGATTTTTTTTGAGTTATTCTTATTTTCCAAAATTGTTGTGTTTGTTTTTTTCCAAATTGTTCGTGTATCCAACAATGAATTCCATATTTTGTTTGTAATATATATTCAAGTTGTTTTAATAATGTATAGTTAGGTGCTCCTAATCCTATTTCGTATTGAATATAATTAGTTCTTCTTTTGTCTTTATTGTAAGTAATATATCCATCACCAGCAAAAAGTCTATTTATAAAAATAGACATTTGTTTTTCATTAAGGTTCATTAGGTCTTTTGTTAATATTCTATCGTTAGACTTTTTAAGCAAATTATATTTTCTCATAAAATCTAATATCGGCCTTTCTATTTTATTAGATTTAGTTCTTGATACTAATCTTACATCGTATCCTTGTTTGTGATTATCAACAAGAGGTCTGTTATATACATAAGGAAAACAATTCTTAAAAGTCTTTCCTATTTCCAACACTTCATTAATATATTCAGTGTTTGTGCTTACAAATACAGGTTGATTGCTTTTACCATCAGCGAGATAATATCCTATAAGCGCAGCGTGATTATCGTTTTCTAGTTTAAAATCACCAAACTCCTTACTGTTTACAATAGAAATAATTTCGTCGTTTAGTGATAAACTTTGAGCTTCAACATATCCACTAGGAGTAAGTATTAAATGATCTAATGTAGATTTTATCTCTGCACCTGAGTTTGTTAAAATTCTACAAACTTGCCTTTTTCCATTTTTATAAGTTCTTTCAACTGGAACAAAAACAGTTTTGTTTCCAGCTTTGGTTTCTACTAATTCTCCTACTTTAACATTTTTAATAGATTTATAACCATTATTTGTCATAACAAAATTTTCTTCTGTTAAACATTGTCTGGTTTTATCGAGAACGACTTTTCTATAGTCCATTATTTCTTTTGACATTTCTGTTTGAAAGTAATAAGGTTCCATTGCAATAGTTCCCAAGCCTGGTATATCTACTCTTGCGTAATTGTTAAGGAAATACGAGTAAGATTTTCTTATTAGGAAGAGTTCTATTCCTGCATCAACAAGCTCAGGGGTATCTGTATTATAGATTGTATATACTAAAGCGTTTGCTGAGTATTCAAAGCATTCTTTTAGAGTTGTTCTTATTTGATAAGTTCTTATCTTTGCTTCAATTGAAGCAATGAAAGATTTCTCTTGTGGTGAAAGTGCCATAAGTCTCCCTTAGATATTATATATGTTATTTGGAAACTTCAGCCATCTTCTTTCTAATATCTGCAATCAATCGTTTTTGAGTTCCAGATAGTTTTCTATTTTTTTCAAGTTCGTCTAAGATATAATTAGTTTGTTTTCCATAACTCTTAACAAAAGCGGGAGATGCGGTTTTGAAGTCAGAAACATTATCTAGTCTATCAGCGAGTTTAATAACCAAACCCCAAGATGACATGTTTTGAGTTTTGTGAGCTAAGTATTTTCTTTTACCACCTTTCTCTACCATGTCTTTCTTATCACTTGAAAGTTCTTGAACTAAAGAGGCAACCAACTTACCGAACTTTCTCTTTAACTCCTTAGCGGAGGTTGGAGTATCTTCGATTGTGTCATGTAGTAAAGCTGCTTGGACAAGCTTATAAACTTCTTTTGAGTTTTTATATTTTCTTAGGATTTCAGCAACTCTTTTTGGATGTTTAACATAAGGTTCTTTATCAAACTTTCTTATTTGTCCTTCATGTTTCTTTTCAGCAAACTTCATTGCTTTCTTTATTCCAAGTTCTCCATGTGTTGCTTTAATTGCATCTACGAGTTTCATTATCTACCTTCTTCTATAGGCCAAGTCAATGGGCCTTTTGTTATCCATGGCCTTACTTCTCTTTCAATCTTTGGGTCCATTAAACGAAAGAACATTATTTCTCCATTTCTTTTAGCAAACCCTTTAAAGTAATTACCACCTCTTTCAGTAGTATAATTCTTTTTATATACTGCTAATTCAGCATCGTCATGTAATAGTTCTGAGCTGAATAAATAATAATCTTTTTTCTTTCTATCAACAAGTATTCTAAATCCCTTGAAATCAGTTTCTTTCATTAAATCTCTATATTCTTTACTTGTTGGATTTTTATATATGCCATAATCTGTTTTCTTATGAGAACCATAAGAACTATTCTTACCAAAATCAACAAAGCTTTCTAATATAGAACCTAATGTGCTTTCACCCATAGCTTTCTTATCTTCTTCTTTTTGTTTCTTCTTTTTATCTTCAAGTCTTTTAAGGGATTTTTCTAAACTTGGTTTAAGTTCTTTATTTAATCTTTTCTGTTCATCGTCTTTCTTTTTTTTAACTTCAAGATAATCTTTTTTATCTTCTGTTTTATTAGGCCATGTAAGAGCTTGACTTTTATCTGCCCAGTCAATTATGTTCAATACTTCTCCTACTGGATAAAACTCTTCAATTTCACCATATAAGTTAGCATATCCCCGAACCCATCTACTTGAGCCTTGATCTGATTTTCCTGTTAATGCAACAATTGCTTCGTTATGAAACATATTAGCATTGAAGAGATAAACCTTTTTAGAGTTTTTATCAGCAAGAAGTCTAAACCCAATTGGTTTTTCTTCTTTGATTATTTGTCCCATTTCTCTTTTAGTAGGGTCGCTATAGATAGCATAAGAACCTTTGCCTTTATCATTACTACTTTTGCCATACTCAGCAAACTCTTCATATAAGCTGTCTAATATATTTATAAAATTCATTTTAGCTTTCCATCTTCATTGGTGGCTTTAGCCAATCTGCAACTTCTTTAATATCAGCATCATTTAAGAAAGTTCTTTTTCTGAGAGTGCCTGCTTTATTGGCAATACCATGATGAAATCTATCTCGTTTTCCTACTGATGTAAAACCAAATATTTTCTTAGCGGCTTCAGCATGTAATAAATCGCTATTAAAGACATAAATATCTTTCTTCTTTTTATCTATGAGCACTCTAAAGCTTATTGGTTTTTCTTCTTTGATTAAATCTCTAAGCTCATTACTCGTAGGGTTTTTATAGATACCATAAACCTTCTTAGAGTATGGAGCTTTAGCGTAGTCCTCAAATGTTTCTGTTAGTATTTCTTTTATTGTCATAGAGTAATATTTCCTTTTTTAGCAATTTTAAGAACTTCTTTTTCTGTAATACCTTTTGGCATTCTCTTATTCCAATCCTCTCCATCACCTTTTTTTATTTTACCTCTATTATCAGCATGTCCTCTTATACTCACTTTATTAAAAACTTTGGGATCATTAATATTGTTCATTTTTGACCAAGCTATATAATGCATTATTTTGTCAGAAAAAACATATACATCTTTCGTTTTAATATCGACCAGCCATCTAAGACCTTTAGATTTTGTTTCTTTGACTAAATCTCTTATCTCGTTCGATGTAGGATTTTTATAAACAGGGAATTGTTTATTGTAGAATTTGTAGTAATCAACAAATGTTTCTGTTAGTATTTCTTTTATTGTCATAATCTCACCTATATATATTAACTTTACTTTCTCTTTCTTGACAATAAAAGAATAATTTGGTATAATTAATTAGGGAGAAAAAATATGATTTATAAAAACTTTGATGATTTCTGGGATAGTATAAAAACCGAGAGATTAGAGCGAATGACTGGAAGGGAATGTGCAAGAGTTATATTTGAAGAACTCATGATAGGATATAAACCTTGCAATTGTAATGATGAAAAGCTTCTTTCATATTCTGAATGGTTGGACGAAAGAGAAAAAGAAGAAGCACGATGAATATAGCTATAGTTGGTGGTCGAGACTTTAACGACTATGATAAGTTAGAAGAAGTGTTATTTTCTTCAGTAGCTCCTGAAGGTGATTGTATTATATCAGGTGGAGCTAAGGGTGCTGATAGTTTAGCAAAACAATTTGCGAATGAAAACTTTATTTCTTTTAAAGAATATCCAGCAGATTGGAAGAATTTAGGTAAGTCAGCTGGAAGAATAAGAAACGCAGAAATAATTGCTCAAGCAGATTATCTAATAGCTTTTTGGGATGGAGTGTCGAAAGGCACGAAACACACTATTGATTTAGCAAAAGAAAAAGGTATAATGAGTTTAGTTATTAGTTATTAAAACTATCCTTCATATTAGAAAAATTAACTCCAGCCTTTTTTTCTGAAATTGTATTGATTAATATGTTAGTTCCGTTCTTGTCTTTATTGGCTAACACTTTAGCTAAGTCAATCATATTTTTATTGGCACTATTCTGAACATCTAAGGCCCTAAGCATTGCTTCCTTAGAGGAAGTGCTCCGATCATTTCCCTTAAATACATCATCGGAAAATGAAGTATAAACACTTTTTGCTGCGTTGATTACATTCAAAGAGTTCTTCACAATTCTTTGTGAGAGTTCTCCCTCTACCTCTAAATCTATTGCATCTTCATCTTTTACTACAGGAACTTCTGCTGCTTCTTTTTCAATTTCCGCAACTACATTGGCAATAGGTTCTATTTCAGTTGTATCACTTTCAAGTTCAGCCATAATTGCATCAATGTCTATTTTATCATCTTCTAAGTTCATCTACTTTTCCCCGCCATCCACATTCATTACAAAGAACAACATTCACCCTATCAGAATATTCCCTACCTGGGACATACTGAGGTGGTGATAAAAAGGTTTCTACAACTTTCCTATTACATATAGGGCATTTAACTTTAGTGTCATAATACCTTCTTACTGCGTCTTCCATTAAAATGTTCTAAATCCTTTTTTGTCATTTTTATCGTCATCGTGATATGCACTTTTTTCTTTTACAGTTTTCTTCTTTGGTTTGATAGGAGTTTTTTCTCTTTTTGGCTTTTCGCCTCTTTCCATAGCATCAGCGTCTTTAATGATTTTTTCTAAAATTGCATTATTCTTAAAAAGTTTCTTATTGTCTTTTATTTGTTTTGCTAATTCTATAAGCCCCATTCCTTTCATTGTAGGTTTTTTCAGGAATTCAATCTTCATATACTTACGATTTAAAGGAATAGAAGAAAACTTACTTTTCTTTTTGTAGTTAATTACTTCAGTTCCTTTTCTTTCTCTTGAAACTCCTCTATAATTATAAGCAGCTTGAAGAGCAGACATTACATTTCCTCTATGGTTTATTCCACCATATTTTTTGATTAAACTTTTCTGAAGTTTTTCTGGGATAGAATTATAGAGTTCATCTAAACTTGCTTTCTTTCCACCTTTACTTGTATGTAGTTTATTGATAAAAGGAGATACTTCTTTTATAAACATTTCAGCGTCATCATCTCTATATGAACCAATAAAGTGTTTTACTTTATTGAAGAGTGTTTTATTGTCTTCATTTTTCTTTTCAATTTTAAGCCCTCTTGCTTCTCCGCCTTTTAGCTTTGAACCATCAATGACTATTTTAACAAAATCTTTTCCACTATCATAAATCTGTTGTTCTTCTCTTGCGTTAAACTTACCATGAAATTTATCCCAACCAAAATCTTTTACGTCTTTTGTTTGATAAGAGCCAGGTCTATCTCGTTCTCCATGAAGATCGCTAATATTGTCTTTAGTTGCAGCTGATGGTCTTATAGTTTTCAGTCCATCTCTACCTACATAAATCTTTCCTTTTTTAAGGGCTGATATAAGTTGTTTTGGGTTTGTAAAATGAAGTAGTGTTCCTTCTCCGATATAGTCATATATAATTGCTTCTTCTAAGTTCATAGTTTAATCCTTCTTCTTTACTATATCTTTATAGATATCATTCATAACAAATAAGTTTTTATTCTTTCTTATTTTTTTTGCTAACATTTCTTTATAGAACTTATCTGCTTGATAAGGTTTTGTCAGTTCGATTTTCATAAACTTTGTGCTTAAAGGAAGTCTTGCGTGAAGCCTATTCTTACTTTTTAATGTAAGTCTTTCTTCGCCTTCTCTCTCTCTTGAGTTTTTTCTATATCTTCTGTAAGCATTTAGGAAAGTAGTGGGATACTTGTCCATATCCCATTTATACATAAATTTATTTAACTCAGCAGAAGTTTTATCCCCTAAGTATTTTTTCATTTCTTCGTTTGTGGTTCCAGAAGGAAGTAGGGTAGTAGTTAGCTTTGGATATTTTTTTGATAAAGTCTCCATCTCTTTAAGCATCTTATCTACATCTTTTCCCCTACCATAATTCATCATACTCTTTATCTGTCTTTTGAACATAATAGGAAGCTCTGCAATTGTTTTAATTTTTGCACCACGAACAGTATCACTCATCTTTGAAGCATCAATAATGAATTTAACTCCACCTGTAGCTCCGGAAGATAAATTTTTTAAATTTTCTTTATTTACCATTCCTGGGCGAACTAAGGAAAGTTGGCTTTCTCCATCCTTAGTTCCTTCATAATAATCAAGTTTAAGAAATCCATCATCTAAAATACTTTCTAAGGAATTATAATCTGTATAATGATGAAGTTCCCTTTCACCGATTGCTTCTTTCAAGTTCATACTATTCTTCCTTTAACAAATCTTCTAATACTTTATTTTTAACAAAGTAATGTCTATTATCCATTACCATTTTTCTTACCCAAGCACCAGCTGGTTTCTTTAGTAATTCTATTTTAATAAAATTAGGGCTTAAAGGTATATGGTCTTTTTTAATATTAATTCTTTCTTCGCCTTCTCTATTAACAGAGTAATGAGAAAGTCCCAACTGAAATCTTAAAGCTTCTTCTTTTTCTTTTTTATCAACTCCATATCTCTTTAAGATTTTTTCTATATCTCTAAGGCCTTTAGGAGTATTTCTGTTTTTATATTCTGGATATTTTTTAGCGTAAGCGTTTATTTCTTTTATAAAAGAATTTACTTCTTTACTTCTACTACCCAATAGTTTTTTGAACTTCTCTGTATCTTCTTTTGGGTATTCTGCAATTGATCTAATTTTAGTTCCACGGATATTATCACTTAACTTAGAAGCATTAATAATTATTCTAACTTCTTGTTCATCGGTTCCTTTTGATAATTGTCCTATATTCTTTTTATTTGCCATACTTGGACGAACAGTAGCTATTTGATAGCCTTCATCGCCTCTTATCTTATACTTAAAACCTTTCAATTGTTTCGACGCTAAAATATCTTTTAAAGCATAAAAATTAGTATAATGATAAAGTTTCCTTTCTCCAATGCCTTCTATCAAATTTTCAATTCTCATAGTTAATCCTCAGCTTCAGCATCTCCAAAGAGTTCAGCTCCATGCTCTCTCATGGCTTTCATAAACTCTCTTATGTCAATACTTCTTTTTCCATAAGAACGTGCCCAAGAATAAAAATCAGTTTTACTTACAAACTTTTTTGTTTTAAACAAGTAGTCTATAAGTATTAATGAAATTTCAATGAAGCCTTTTCTTTTTTTTCCAACAAAGTTATTATTGACAATTTCAATTAAGTTATCGCGAAACTCTTCAAGGTAAAAATCAAAGTTCATTGTTTTGCTGTCATAAAGATCTACATGTTCTGCAATATCATTATGGTTTCTATGTTTTTTTCTTCTATCTGTATAATTCAACAAACTTCTTTTTGAGATGATTGAAAAGAAATTGAAAGCTGTTCCTTTTTCTTTGTGCCACTTCATAAAATTTTGATAACAAGACATAGAACCATGTTGTAAGCAATCATCATAATCTTCAAAGATATAATATCGATAGACTTGAATGATTGCCTTGACGATCTTTATAACCTCAGACATAATCTTTTCTTCTATGACTTTATCTTTCCAAACGACAGTTTCTACTCCCTCGCTGTTGATTTCTCTAATCGCTGAGCGCTGATATTCTACTATCCATGTGGTAACTTTTACTTCGTCGAAATAATTATTTGATTTAGGTTTCTTTTTTTTAGTTGTCGGCATACATTAGTCTTCTAGTGTATTTCTAAAATAAAGAATTTGTTTATTTAACAACGCTTGGTCAAACTTACCTGGCAATATTTTGCCATCTTTCTTCATCATAATGCTAAACACATCAGTTCCTGCGTTTTTATTTACTTTAAATCCGATACTATTCTGTTTTTCTATACCATAATCAATATCGACTATAACCTTATCACCTTTATCTACAATATCTCCAAGTTCTTTCTCACCACCAACACCCGCAAGGATCAAGAT
Source organism: Bacteroidota bacterium (assembly GCA_003648455.1). The sequence continues at coordinate 18,198 of QMPG01000004.1, read as the reverse complement.
GATCTCTTGGACTTCTGGTGAAATGATTTTCTTTCCTTTGATGTTTCCTTTCTTATTAAGGATTTTCTGCACTGTTGATTGTTCTGAGTGTGATTGGTCTCCAAGATAATCCACTAAGTCCTGAACTGTTTGAATGTTCAACGCAGCTTCTTTTGGAACTATTAACTCACCTTTTGCTTTTGCTTTAATTATTGCTTCGGTAAGTAAATTACCTTCATCGTCAAAACTTTCTGCTGGTGGTGGAAGTGTATTGTCTGGTGGGGTTGTGGCTACAGGAACTGGTTCTGTTGGAACTGTGGTTCCTGCTGCTGGTTCAATTGTTGGCTCAGCTTCTGGTTCTGGTTCTTCATCTTTAAATTCTTGAACGAAAACATCTACGTCATAAAAGAGTTTTAGACTTTCTGCCTTTGCTTCTAAAATTACTTCATCAACTATATTCTTTAATGTACTCATAACTATTCTCCTAAACGACTTTCTACTACATCGGTTAGGCCATTAACAAAACTTATGAGTTGCTTCTTATCACTAAAAATAAAACCTGTGTTCCCAGGATCACTTTCGTCATACAGCTCGGAACTATTATCATCTTCAAAAAAGACGACCTCAATCGTTTTGTTCCCAGCCTTAAACTTGTAGCTATTTTTATTATCTTTACTTTGCTTGAACATATTTGCTCCTTAATATAATATATATGAAGCAAACAATCTATTAGTCTATGAGGTCTTCAAAACTAGTCCAGCCTTTTTCTACGCATAGAAATCCAAGATATCCTATAAGGTCTGAAACATCATTCTTTCTCAACTCTTTTGAGTTTTTAATTCGTTTTAGTTTATCATCAAGTCTAATTAACACCCCATTGAGACTTTCAGTATTCTCATGATAAACATGGCTACTGAATACTCCAAGGGGTTGCATGACACTATCGCCATATCTTTTATTTTTAACATCAATTAAATCTGCCATCCCATTAAAGACATCACGAACATCATCTGCTGTTGTTCTGTCTCTTTTGATTTTCGACTGGTTTAAGTACTCCTCTCTGCTCATACTCCCATCCCTTTTTCAACTAACTTAATTAGCTTTTTTGTGTTTTTGTCGAAACCATTAATCACATAGTAATTAGGATCTCTATTTTTTAGTTTAGCGTTTCTCATATTCATAAGACAAACATTACTTTTCTTATAAATCATACTAAGAATTTTTACATCTTTCTCTAAATCTTTAAGGTATTCTCTGTTAGTCCAAATGATAATGTTTTTTGGATGTTCTTTGATTTCTTTTCCTATTTTATCTATATTAATATGTTTAATTGTTTCAAGAGTTCCTTCTGCTTCAAGTATCTCTCTATCAGTAGTATTGAGCTTTTCTCTACCAGAAAATGTAAAAACGCGTTCATGGCTACTTGACAATGCGGATGCAATTACTGCAGGGGTTATACCAAAGAAACTATTTTTCTTATTATACATATTAGTATTCATATCAACAATACTAATAACATTTTCGCGGTTCATTTCTTTAAGTTTCAATTCAATGAAGTATAACATATCATCAAGTATCTTAGTGGATATTCTGTTATTAATCATTTCCTCATAAATTGAGAGTTGATCTATAACATCCATCGATAAAGTGCCTTGATTTTTTCTGAGTTCGTCAAGTCCTTTTGAGACAGCAGAGATAGCTTCTCCGTCGCGATAACGTTTTTTTAAAAAATGTAGTTGCTGGGTTATGTTTTTAGTTTCAAGGATTTTCTTAGTCAAACTCTTAGTCCTACTTACATTGCTTGGGATAGCTTTATAATCAAATTGTAGTTTTGACATCATCTCTTGGATTGATATATCATTTTTTCGATGTCTCATAGTTTCATAAGCATGAACCAAAGGAAGATAATTTAAATAGTCTTGTTGATCATTAAAATCTATACCATCTATAGCCAACCATCTAAGAAGAAGTCCTTCTTTTTTATCTGTAGGTTTTAATTTAATTAATCTTACTACGTCCTGAGCAGACCAACTATATTTAGATCTTTCAAGAACGAACATTCTTTCGAGTAATCTAATATCAGTGGAGTTGAACCAGTTTTTAACTGCGACGTGAATGATACTTCCCATCCCTCTATATCTCTTTAATAGAGAAAAGAATTTATAGAGATCATTAGGTGTTTTAATTATTTTATTAAAACTTTCTTTAAAACATTTCTTTGCTTGAAAATTGCCAGAAGACAAAAAGATTAGAACTAAAAAGAGCGTATCTTTTTTAGTTGTAATAAGCGAGTAATCTAATAAAATTTTATTAAGTTGTCGAGGCTCTGAAAATACAGCTCGTCGAAGTAAATATAGTTTGCTGAAATCAATCTTATTTTGATCTGAACAAAGCTCATTAGTGAAAGAACCAGTTAAAACCCATTGCTTTAACTGGTTCAATTCTTCATATGTAATCCCGACTTTTTCTCTGTTGTTTCCTATCTTTCTTTTAACAACTACTTTTCTAATAACTTGTGGTTCAGACAAATGATGCTCCTGTCTAAAGTATACAACTTTATTCTTTTATTGTCAATTAAATAAGGTTGAATAAAATATCCTCTTTTATGTTTTTCTTTCTTTTTGGTTTTAAATTGTTATGATAATTAGCCAATCCATCTAATAACTCTTCTAAGTCATCTGCGGTTGGTTCTACTTTCTTATCGATAAAATCACTTAGTTTCTTAGCGGTAGCACTATAGGTGCTAAATCCTTTAAGATCATATTTCTTATTCTGGCTCATATCAGGAAGCATCTTAACTACTTCTTTATAAAGACCTTCAAGTTCTTTACTGGAAATATCTTTTCCTGCATTGTATTTATCTAATACTTTATCAACACCTTTAAGATGAGCTATTCCAATATTTACATTCTTTTCATACTTTGCAATTAAATCATCAATTGATTTTTGATTATTTTTGTTTCTAAAGACTTGTTTTAATAACAAATGTAATTCAACAGCTTTTGCTTTAGCAGAAACTTTTCTTATTTTATTAAGAAGCATAACAACAGTTTCTCTATCATCAACTCTTACTTTTTTCTTAATATACTTTTTAAGAGCTGTTTCAAGTTGTTTAGAAGTTTCAGCTTTTGCAAACTCTGCTTTGGCTTCATCGGGAAGTGCTGTTTTACTTCTATATTCAAGAGTTTCTCTTTTAAGTGTAGCAAGTTTCTTTCTATCTGCTGGTGTCATTGTTTGATCTGGATCTGCGTCTTTTGCTTCTAATCTCTTAATTTCTGTAATACCTTTAGCGACATCACCAAATCTTTTAGAGTCGGCTTCAAGAGTTTTCGCAGGATCATTATCTCCTTTCTTACTCATTTTTCTTGCGAGATCAGAACCAGCTGCAGTTCCATCTTTAACTTGAAGAGATTGAACTTTTCTTTTGTCAGCCATCGTCTTGTAAGAAAGTGCCTGTTCTTCTGCTCTGGTATCTGGGTCTTGATCTTTTTGTTTGACTTTATTTTTCTTAGGAGCAGATGCATCTCCTGGCATTGCTGCGAGGAATTTATCATAATCGTGTTTTGCGTCAATTATTCCATAGATAGGGCCAGGAACTTTTCCACCTGCAATTTTTGTATTAGCTTGTGCTACATTCCAAGTTCGTTTTGCGCCACGAGGATTACCACCAGCATCAATGAATTTTTGTGCAGCTTCTTTATATTTATCTTGGTTTAGGAGATCATTAATTTCTTTCCAAACTTTCTCACCCTGTGCTACAGGAATAGCCATTTCGACTAAATCATTAATTTTCATTATATCTCTCCTACTGGAAGTAAATCATCTATATTATATTTTTCTATAAGGTTTAAAAATAAAAAATCTTTTTTAGAAAAATTATCTTCTTTTTTTAAAGGTCTTAAATTTCTTAAATCCCAACATTTTTTTATTTCATTATTATCTTTATAATTATATAAAACTTGTGGAATAATATGATCAATATTCCAATAACTTCCATAATTATTCCACGACATTTTTTCATCAAACATTTTCTCTAAATGAGATGCAACTAATTCAATATTATAATCTAAATATTTTATTGTTTGTTTTCCATTTTTTTTAAGAAAAACTTTTTTAAGTTGTGAGTTTAAATTAGAACTTATTGATTGTTTTAATCTAAAGTTAATGTCATTTTTGCGTTTTTCTTTTACCCATTCTTTAGCATATTCTCTTCTTTTATCAGAGTTATTATATTTTTTTAAAGAACCTTCTTTTCTTTTGATTGAAGTATTATATTTAGAGGTTGCTTTTTTTCTACTTTTTTCTCCAAGTTCTGTTTTAAGATAAATTTTCTTTTTTTCATATAACTCTTCAAAGTTTTCTTTTCTGTATTTAACGGAATATTCTTTTGCTTTTTCTTTATTTTTTAAATTGTTTCTATAATTCTTTAAATAAATATCTCTACACTCTTTACACCTAGAAGAATATCCAGATTTTAATCTTTTTTCTTTTGGGAAATCTTCTATATTTTTTTCTTTTTTACAAACAGAGCAAAGTTTTAACATTTACTTCTTACCCCTTGCCATTATAGCCCGGAGTTTTCCATGCCTATTATCTCCAACTCTTTTTAGTTCCTCTCTTAGTTTATTGATAGCATCTAAATTCTTCTTGTCATCATCAATCAACCAAACTCTATCATATTTTTTAAGTAGTCCCTTCATCACTTCAGTTTTTTTAGTGAAGTCAGTACCACCTTTATATTTCTTGTTGTCATCATTAATGGCAAATACCAAATCCCTAACGAGTTTATCTCCAATGGGTTTAAGGTCTGCGCCTTGCTTGAATTTAAGGAATTGTTTGATAGATTTAAAAATAATGGGTTCCATACCACGAGCAGTAAGGATACCGATATCCCATCCATTCTTGATATAACTATCCATAGTTTGTAAATTTCCTACAATTGGAATACCTGTAGTGATTGATTTACCGACCTTCACTGGGTCTCTAAATTCTCTATAATCATAATACTTTTTAGTATCCGGAGACACTGGCTCTTCAGCATATTGAGCAGGAGTTAATCCAACTTCTGATTTATCAGTTGGAAGTTTTCTCCAGATTTTAATTCCTTGTGCTGTTAATAAAGTATCATCTATATCTAACAATAATAAATTTTTGCCTGTTGCTTCAAATAGTTCATCTGTTAGTATTTCTGAAAAATCCATTTATTCGTCCTTTGCTTTCCATCCAGCGTCTAACTCTTTTCTCTCTTTAGGAGAAAGCTTTAATACTGATTTCTTTCCAAACTTGTTTAACATAGCACCAAGATACTCTTTATATGTAGCACCATCTGCTTGCATACCAGAACAATCTTTTTTTCCTTTTCCTGGTCCCATACCTCTTCCGTGAGGTCCAGTTCCATCTCTTTTTTCTTGAGGATTATTTCTCATTCCCTTTCGTTCTTTTAGCATTTCTTGTAATGTCATATTTTTTCCCTTTATTATAAGTTATTATTACCTTTACTCCATATATACAGAATAAAGGAGTAGTTATGTTTTATGACTATATATGCCCTAAATGTGGGGAAGAAAAAGAAATCAATCATTCAATGTTAGAAGACCCAGTTATATATTGCGAAAAATGCGTTGAAGTTGTAATGAAAAGAGTTATTACAGGTGGGGCAGGTACTCACTTTAAAGGTGGTGGATGGGCACAAGACGCTAATGCTTTTAAAGGAGATTTTGCGGGAGCAAGTAAAACTTCTATGAAAGCAAGAATTGAAGGAGATATAAAAAAATGAGTATAACAGGAATATTAGTACTGGTTGGAATTGGCGCTGTGGGTATTTTAGTCGTTTGGTTGTCTGTCAGATCTAAAAGAAAGAACAAATTAATTGACAAAGCTAAAGGTATTTTAGCTGTTTCAAAAGACAATGATAAAGACAGGAAAGAAGCTATTGCCAAAATTGACGCTAAAATAGCCAAAATTGAGGTCAAATATGCCGAAAATGAGGTAGTAATTGCCGAACTTCGTAAAAAAGTTCGTACTGAGAAAGATGAGAACGAAAAAGCTAAGAAGAAAGATGAAGTTCGAGATCTTGTCAATAAACGAAATAGAATTAAGACAGAAAAAAGAAGAGCTGAAATAGAAAAAAATAAGTTGGTTGAATAATGAAGAAACTATTAATAATAATTAGTCTTATTTTAATTTCACTTCCCTTATTTGCACAAGTAGATTGGGAAAAAGCTTACTATGAAGAAGTAGCTGCTCATGATGAAACACAAATTCTATACGATGATTTAAATGAATCACATAAGCTTCTTCAAGAAAGACACGACGAAACTCTTGCACAGCTAGAAGTTGCAATTGAATCAATTAGTTCTACAAATAAATTACTTTCATCTGAAATTCAGCTTCATGAATTCTCTAAAGAAAGAATAGAATTAGACCAAGAAGAAATTGGTTTATTAAGAGATAACTTAGATAACATGATTAGTTTAGCTGATGTTAAAATGTGGCAGGTTTATGTACAAGGTGGGTTGTTAGTAAATGATACAGCGATTGATTTAGGTTTAAATGTATTAATTCCTAGAACACCTTTAGCTGTAATGTTTGAAGGAAACTATGTAGTTAATAATGGATTTGGTGTTAAGTTAGGATTAGGAGTGAGGTTCTAAGATGATAAAAAAATTAGTGGAAGGATTGAAAGAAGATCCGGAATTAAGATACGGATGGAAATCTAACATAGCTATGGCATTCTATGATGAATATCTAAACTATAAAAAATATATGGATAAAAAATATATCAACAAGAGAGATTTACATCTTATTGCAAACGACGCTGCTGATAATTTTATTAATTTATTAATTAAGGATGTAGAAGATGAAAATAATTGAAAAGTATTTAACTCCAAATGAATATTCAAGACCGGGAACAAAATTAAAACCAATCAAGGCAATAGTCCTTCATTGGTTAGCCAGTCCTCATGGAACTGGAAATGGTGTTTATAATTGGTTTGAAAGCAGAAAAGACGGAAATAATGGATATGGGTCAGCTCATTTTTGTGTAGAGATGGATGGAGATATTTATCAATATCTACCACAAGATGAAATGGCTTATCACGTAGGAAGTGAAACTTATACAGCTTATGGATTATCACTTTCTTCTTATCCAAATAATTGTACTATTGGAATTGAAATGTCTCACCTTGATTGGGAAGGACAAATGACTGAAGAAACATGGACAAAATCTGTAGCTTTAGCTGGAGCACTTATACAAGAATATGGATTAGATGTTGAAGATATAACAACTCATAATGCAGTTGTTGGTTGGAAGGATTGCCCAAGATGGTTTTTTAATCATCCAAGTGAATTACTTAGGTTTAAAAAAGATGTTAAGAGATATCTTATGTATGGAAATATTGTTATCGCAACTGGTGATGTTAATGTACGTGAAACTCCTGGCGGAGAATGGATGAAGGTATTACGAGAGGGAGAAAAAACTCAGCAGGTTGGAATACTTGATGGATGGAATAAAATCAAGTTCCCCGGAACATCTGAGGATGAATACGGGTATGTTTCAGGAGACTATCTAGCATAAAAAAAGGACACTTAATTGTGTCCTTTTTTATTTACTTATTTCTTGTCTAGTTTCATAACTTCTGCTGCGTTTACAGCTTTATTACCACCGACATAAATCAGTGATATTGAACCAGCTAGTGTTACGATTGTAGAGATTGGTAATTCAAAATCTGGAATTATAATCTGTGCTGCAAACGACGCTGGAACTAAACAAAACCATGCAACTGTGAGCCAGAAAGTTCTACTTTTAAATCTATTCTTACCCTTTTCTTCTTGCATGACTGTCAATTCTTGTTGTGTCATATCTTTCTCCTTTTTATTTATAAAATATTTTATCCTTAGTCGCAAAAGCCCCTGTTCTCTTATCAAGAGTGGTAGTTTGACTTGTAGTATCTATCATATAAATAGAATCATCTGTTTCAAAAGCGCCAACACCAGATTCAATTTCAATCCATCTAATTCCTGTGTAAATAGAACCTTCGTCGCTATAATAAACTCCGGTATCATCTATTTTAGTCATTTCAAAACCATTAGTATCTCTTCCAACAATACCTACAGAATCTTTTGGAAATAATTCTTCTATCTTTTCTATTGTATCATAACTACCATCAAATGTTATTCCGTCGTAGACCTTTAAACCATAGATGTTGGTATTTGCTGGTTGGGTTGTAGTTGTGTCCTTACCACCAATATAAAGATTATTAATATAACTAGCATTAAAAGCTATTGATGACGTATAAGTAACTATAAAAAATAAATCATCTTCTTCTAAATACATAGCGGTAGTTATTGTTTTAGCTGCCCTGTTGATTGAATTGTATACTCTAATCTTCTGATTTAAATCAATACCAGTCATCGGGCCTACAACATTTTGTACAGAAGCTCCATTATAATATTTAAAATAAAAGTAATCATTTGTTGAATAACTCAGTCTTGCATAGTGGCTTGAATCTTCATAGAAAGAATATATATAATTGTATGTAGATGTGTCATAGTTAAACGTTGGAGTAAATTCTGTTACAATCGTAAATGACTCAGGAAGAGTATATGAAGTATCAGTAATAATTTTTAGTGCTTGAACATTGTAATTCCAAGGAACATTATGTGTCATAGAAACATCTGTTACCATAGGTCTCATGTATTTTGTAGAAGCTCCAATAACCCCAGTTCCAGTTCCATAATTTGCATATAATCTATAGTTCAAGTTATGTCCAGCTGAGAGAGTTCCACTTACGTGCATATAAATTCTAACGGTATCATTATCAAACCACTCCTGACTTATTAATACTCCACTATCTGTAGAGGTTACTGATTGAGTTGTAAAATCAATTAAAGCTGTTCCTATTACTGTATTGCTAACACTTTGATTATCTATTCGAACTGCAGATTCATCAGCAGTCCCTTTTCTTGCAATCACTGAAAATATTACATTTGTACTAGCGACAGCGGTTATAGGCTCCCTCATGAAGTTTGTAACATGAGAAGTATCAACAGCATCTAACGCAACTACTTCATAAAACTCTTGTCCAAATAAAGTAGAAATATCATTATCGGTAGTCTTACCAAATAAAATTTCACCAGTCGCAGTTGATGTAACTCCAAGGAGAGGCCAAGTAGATAAATCTAATGATCTTGTAGTACCTAATCTATTCGTATAAGCAAGACCTAAATAAGCAGAGTTTTCATCCGCTTCGTAAACATAATCAGGTTTTCGTCCTGTTTTATAAACTAGTTCTGGGAATCTTACATGAATATTTCCATTCCAACTACCCTTCCAAATAGACACTGGATCTTGAATCTCTGCTGGTACATAAGAAGACCATGCACCATTCCAATCACATGAAGCATATCCACCAGAAGAAAAAGCAATTAAATATCCTTTGAATTGAACCATTCCAAACACGGTTCCTGAAAACCCTGTACCAGCAATGTTGGTAAATGGATTATCTATTACAGGGGCTCCGTTTGCTTGCCATGCATTTGCGTTATCACAAGAAATTGTTTGTCCGCTACTTCCTAATACTAAATATTCTTTATACTCAGAGCTTCTTGGTTTCATAACAATTGCACTGTAAACTTCAGATAAAGTAAGGTAACTTGCAGTCGCATTATCGTAATAGATAGTAGTTGGAGATCCTGAAACTGTTGCTCCAAGATAATCTATTCCATTTTCAGCAGACATACTACCAACTCTACCATCACTAGAAACAATGCAAATTTCATCTATTGATTCCATAATTGGCATTGCAATAATATTACTTGTTCCAACAATAAGAGAACGTCCATTGAAATCTTTCTCTCCAGGTTGTTGAGTATTATTTGAAGCATACCATGAATCATCTGTAGAATTCCAGTATGCAATATATCCAGTTTCACCAGCAATAATTAAACAATCAGAGTAATATTGCATTGTGTAGATTGCTTTTCCTTCTAGTGCTCCACCAACACCTATAGAGTTAGGTCCGGTTCCTGCGTCGTCATATGCGTGCCATGTTTCCAGTGCTGTATTATAGTAGAAAACTTCTCCATTATCACATCCGAAGACAAGATAGTCTCCAAATTGAATACCACAATTAACTTTTATTGAAGTAGTTGAAGTCATTGTAGTTGGCATTTCTCTTGTTAAAAAAGGATTGTCATTATCAGAGAATCCAATTCTCTGATAAACACTAACGTCACCATTATCCTCTTCTAACATAGTAAGAACAGAGTTTGCATATCCAACGATGTAAATAGAATCGTTATATATAGTGTGATTAATTGCATACTGATTGTTATTAAATGTATAACAAGCATATTTATTATTAGATAATGGTGTATGCCATGAAGAACCATCGTAATAAGCAATATCTCTAGTTTGGTTACCGAAAAGAATTAAGTCTCCATGATAAACAACAGCCATATTAATATTACCCTGAGAATATACTGTGTTATTATATAACCCACTTCCAGTTCCAGTTCCATCAAAAAATTTCCATAATCCATTTGTGTCATAAGAACTTATGACACTATCCCAAGCAATAAAAAGTAAATCTGTTTCATAGATAACCATTCTCGCCAGAGGCATATAACCTTGAGTAAAAGGTCCATCTGCTTCTCCACCACCAAGATAGTCAGTCCAACCAGTTCCATTATGATTAAACACTGCTGCGCCAACTGTTGAACATACGATAAATTGATTATATCTAATTATTGATATAATTTCGTCTCTACCTTCTATAAGACCTAATTCGTTATAGTAGAGAAAGATTCCAGTTCCTGTTCCAGTCCCATCATAATTTTTCCAAGCAGTTCCATCGTGAGAAGCTACTCCCTCTATTCCAGCAACTATTAAAGTATCTCCATCAAGTATAATGGAACTTCCAGTTATGTTTTCTCCAAACGCAGCGTTTGTAGTATTAGTGTATGGAGTTCCGCTATTATGAGCGTTCCAAGTGTCAGTTGAATAATCATATGTTGCTATTTTATTACCAACTGTAACAAATATCAGCAAATCATCTTTTATTAATATTTTACGAATATCAAATAGACCTGTTGCTGAACCATCGTTTGAGATACCAGCTCCGTCTGTTTCAAGAGTTTCTGAAAATAAGTCAAAACTATGAACGATACCAGCAGCTCCTGCTAAGATGATTTTATTATGAAAGACTGCAATATCATAATAAGTAATAGTAAATGTATAATCTTTTGGTAATCCATAAGGTAGAGTTCCTGATAAATCTTTTATTGGTTCATAAACACCACTGCCTAAATCTTCTTCTGCTATGTGTTTATTTTTTGTAGCTCTAAATATTTCATCGTTAGGAGCTGGCCCAACAGACCAATCGACAGTTGTGTCAAAAGGGTCTATTGGCATATCTGCATCTAAGAATATTTCTGTTCCATCCATCTGAGCATTAAAAATTTCCTGAGTTGCTCTGATTGATTCATAATCGTCAGGTGGTGTAATTTGTTTTTTGAATTGATATTTATTCTTCTTCATGAAGTCAACATTTTTTTGTGACATTATTATTCCTCTATATTATTAACTTTACTATTAAACAGTTCTCCAGTCAGAAGCTCCAATTGGTATAGATGCATAATCTGTGATTGAAGTGCATCCATCAAAACATCCAGTTTTTGTAACACTTGCATTATTTGTTTCTACTTGGTCAATCAAATCATTAACTCCAGTAACTGCTGTAACTAAAAGATTACATCCTTTAAATCCAAACTCTATTATTGTAATTGCAGTATTGTATAAGAATAGGTCAGCTGGTAAATTTATGATTTCCCAAGCGGAATTAAACACTTTATAAAAATCTTCTGCTAAAATATTATATCTAAAGAAGTCGGCAGGGATTGTTGTTATCGTGGTGGAGCTTTGAAAACACTCCCTAAAAGAAGTAATTAAAGTATTATATCTAAATAAGTCGGTAGGTAAAGAAGCAACATCAAATGTATGCCAGAAAGTAAATTCAGCAGATGTTACGTTTATTAGCTTATCAAATAAACCGATTGGGATTGCAGTTAAATTATTACTTGAATAGAACAATCTATCTAAAGAAGTTACTTCAGGCATATTATCAAACAATCCTGTTGGAATTGTTGTAATCGCACTTCCCTCGAAAATACCAACAATGTTTGTTGCATTATAGCAATTGTCTAGTAGACCCGCTGGAATAGATGTTAAAGACCAAGTGTTAGATAACATATTTGAGTAGTTCCCATTTGAGTAACGTGCGTTTATTGTACCAAGAGGTATTGTTGTCAAATCAAAACATTCGTCAAACATATTAGCCCAATTTATAATTTGTTTGTTATTTCCAAAACTTGCATCAATGGTAATAAGGTCACTATTCCTAAATGATATATACTTAAATCCCATATCTTTTGACGTAACACCGACATTTTTAAGAGGAGAGCTATAGGAGAAATCCATCCAACTTAATTTTCCTGTGATTGTTATTGTGTAAGTAATATTATCAGGATAATTATGAGTAGCAGCTACGTCAGTATAATCGGTGATATGGTCCGTTGGACCCGCATCACCCCAATCAACAACCACATCCATTCCAACATTTAAAATATCATTTATAGGGAGAGTGAAATCCCAAGCAACTGTGCCACTATCTGCAACATTTATTGTAATATTATTAGTTAAAGCAGCTAATCCTCCACCGCCCCAAGTACTAGGAATTAAATCCCAATCCTGAATTGTTGTGCAACCATAAAAACAACCAGTTGTAACAGCTGGGTTATGTGATTGCATCCAATCATAAAGCTCTCCGGTTTCTGTTACGCTTCCGTTTAAAGAGCTACAATTATTGAAAGTATCATCAAAAGTAATAACAGCTGTATTATATTGAAATAAATTATTGGGAACTTTATATAAAAAAACATTAAGTCTAAAAGTGTTTTCAAAACTTTCAGCTAAAACATTATATCTAAATAAATCTACTGGTACTTCTAATATATTTATACTATTAAATGTATCATTAAAATTAGTCGCAACAGTACAATTATTAAATAATCCTGCTGGAATTTCAGTTACTGCGGTAAATGCAAAAGCTGTATCAAAAGTTAACGCTAGAGTATTATAGTCAAATATTCCAACTGGAATCGTGTCTATTAAATCAGCAGTGTAAAAAATCCCTGAAAAATCTTCAGCTATAGTATTATATCTAAATAAATCTTCAGGGATAGAAGTTAAAAGATCACAGTTAGCAAAAACACTTTTAAAATTTGTAATTAAAGTATTATGTCTAAATAAATCTACTGGAATAGATGTTATAGCTGTACTATAAAATACTTCAGTCATTTGAGTGACTTTAATGTTATAGTCAAACAATCCTGCTGGAATCGTTGCAAGTGTATCACATGCCTGAAAAGTTGAATCAAATACAGTAACTTCAGTACAATAATCGAATAGTCCTGCTGGAATTTCTGTAATAAGAGGACACCCTTGAAAGGTTCTTCTAAAGCTTGTAGTTTGAGTCATTGAGTCAAATAATCCTGCTGGAATTGATTCCAAATTGTCACAGTAGTAGAAAGTTTGATAGAAGTAGCCGTTTGGTGAACAGTTGTCAAATAGCTTTGCTGGTATAGCTGTAATGCTATCACAACCATCAAAAGTACTACTGAATTCATAAGCTGCTGTATTATAATCAAACAAACCAGTTGGTATTGATGTTATTCCTGTACTTGAAAAAGTTCCTGTGAAGTTTGTTACTTTTATATTATAGTCAAACATATTAACTTTTGCTGGTATATCATTATTTTCGCTTGACATAAATAATTCAGTCCCATATAGACTTTCTCCATTAAGACTAACTTCATCATCTTTCACTGGGAGTTGTGTTAAAGAGTAGCAGTATCTGAAAACAGAGTTGAAACTTTTAACTTCTGTATTATAATCAAAGATACCTTTTGGTATTGATGTTATTAATGTACTACTAAAAGTATATTGAAAATATTGTGCTAAAGTACAATATTTAAATAAATCAACAGGTATTGATGTTATTAATGTACTACTAAAAGTATCAGAGAAATCAGTTACTAAAGTACAATATTTAAATAAATCAACAGGTATTGATGTTATTGATGTATCGTGAAAAGTAGGTCCAAAAGTCTGAACTAAAGTATTATATTTAAATAAGTCAGTTGGTATAGATGTTATAAGCGAACAACTATAAAAAGTGCCATAAAAAGAACTAACGTTAGGATTATTGTTAAATAGTCCATCTGGGATTGCTGTTAGGCTAGAACAATCTCTCCAAGTCTGAAAAAAACTATTAATATTAGGGCTGTTATCAAATAAACCCGATGGGATTGTTTCTAAATTACTACAATACTTAAACATAGAACTTGCAGTTGTAAGAAGATTTAACTTGCCCCAAGAACTAGGAATACTTATAATAGAAGAATTTTGAAAAGATACTGTTTTTATTGTTTCAGCGTTATAGCATTCTCCAAGTTCATATATCATACCAGCATCATTAAAATATAAATACTCACAGATACCTTTTACTTCAACCGTCCATCCACTAGCACCAAAATATTCATGAGTTAGCTCTGGATCATCCCAAGAAGTAATATCAGAAGATGTTCCATCTCCCCAATCAATATAAAAATCAGCTACATAACTAGAGTTAGAAGGAAACGTAAAAACCAGCCCACCTTCATCTCCAATTACATTAAATTTAAATCTATCTTTATATTCTATATGCTGTACGTTTTCATCATCTAAGTCTTGTACAATAGAAAGTCTACTATTTCCTGCAATTCCTACAAGTAAGTCATCAACAATACCTACACCCCAATCTAAATCCGCGCCAAGCATAAGTGGAGGCATTTCTGTATCTGTTATGACATCTGGGCCATTAATTTGAGCGTTGAGTATATGTTGGGCAACTTCTATTTTCTCGTATTCGTCTAAAACGACATCGGAGTAATCAGTTTTGCCTATTTGGTAAGTTACTTTTTTAGTAAATTCTACATTGCCTTGAGCCATTTTATTTCCTTAAAGATATATAAACTTAACTTTACTATTAATAAGTTCTCCAGTCGCTTGCCCCAATTGGAATACTTGCATAATCTGTGATTGAAGTACAGCCATCAAAACATCCTGTTTTTGATACACCTGAGTTATTTGTTTCAACTTGATCTATTAAATCATTTACTCCAGTAACTGCTGTTGTTATTGAATTAGAATTTTTAAAGCAATTGTTTATTGTAGTAATTGCTGTGTTGTATAAAAATAAATCTGCTGGTAAATTAATTATTGATGTGCAACTAGAAAAAGTTACAGAGAGGCCATTAACAAGAGTGTTATATCGAAATAAATCAGCTGGTATTGTAGCCAATGAAGTACAGTTATTAAAAGTTGCTGTAAAACTGATTACTGCTGTATTATATTTAAATAAATCTGCTGGAATAGATGTTATATCGGTGTATGAAAAAGTAGCATCGAAGTCAGTCACTAAAGTATTATATTTAAATAAATCTGTTGGTATAGATGTTATAGACGTACCAAAAAAAACACCATCAAAATCCAAAGTACTTATACAATTATCAAATAAACCAGAAGGGATTGTATCAAAAGAAGAACAACTTTTAAATAAATCATAAAGATGATTTGCTGAATAAGCATAATCGAAAATGTCGCCTGGAACTGTTGTTAATGAAGTGCATCCTCTAAAAAAAGAAGCGATGCTTTCAAGCTGTCTATGCTCTTTTAAGCCGGAATTAACAGATGTTAAATTAGCGCAATAATTTATTTTAAATTGAGTTAACCCTAAATCCCTAGAAACTGTACCTGTTTCAACAAGTGCTCCTGGCTCTGTTGAATTGGTAAAATCCAACCAAGAAAGTTTTCCTTTTATATTTAGAGTGTTATCTACCTCTCCATTAGTATAAGTATGAATAGCATCAGAAGAAGTATAATCAGTTATAAAAGTATTAGAAGTTCCATCTCCCCAAGTAATTTCAATATCCATTCCTGTATTTGCGATATTATTTATTGGCAGCGTAAAATCCCAAGTAGTTGGATCTTGCCCATGAATAGTTAAATTCATATTATTAGTTAAAGCAGCTAATCCACCACCACCCCAAGTCACAGGAATTAAATCCCAGTCTTGAATTCCGGTGCACCCCTGAAAACATCTCCAAGCTGCAGAAGGAGAATGAGATGCCATCCAAGTTTGTAATTCTCCTGTTCCTGTAACTGAACCAGATAATACAGTACAATATCCAAAACAGTCTTCAAAATTATCAGCTGAAGTAGTATATCTAAATAGTTCATCTGGAACATCATATAAATCACTACATCCTCCAAAACAGTAATTGAACTCTGTAGCTAAAGTACAACTGTCAAATAGATTATCAGGTATTGTTCTTATATTGTTATTTTGGAAACAGTAATCAAATTCAATAGCGGCGGTACAATCATCAAATAAGTCAGCAGGAAGTGATGTTAAAGAACAAAATCTAAACGAGTTGCTGAAATTAGTAGCAGAAGAACAATTATCAAATAATCCAGTAGGAAGTGATGTTAACTCTACATCATTATAGAAAACAGCACTAAAATTAGTTACTTTAGTGTTATATCTAAATAAGTCTGCTGGTATTGTTGTTAACACACTATCTCCAGAAAACGCATTTGAAAAGTCAATTACTTCTGTATTATAATCAAATAATCCTGTTGGTATTGTTACTAATGAAGTGCAATTTTGAAATATACCTATCGCATTTTCTATTAAAGTATTATATCTAAATAGTTCAGCAGGTATTGTTGTTAATGAAGAACAATTATTAAATAATTGGTAGACATTATTAATCAACGGCATATTATCCATCCAGTTATCCGGAATTGAAGTTATACCTGTTCCTGCAAATACTTCTCTAAAATAAGTTACATCTGGATGGTAATCAAACATTCCTGGTGGTATCGTAGTCACTGAAGTACAATATCGAAATGTCTGTAAGAAAGTTTTTGCTAATATGTTGTATCTAAATAATTCAGCAGGTATTGTTGTTAATGAAGAACAACCATAAAACAATGAGGTGAAGCTTGTTACATCTGTATTGTAATCAAATAGCCCTGCAGGTATTTCTACCAAAGACGTACAGTAGAAAAACGTTCCAGAAAAAGTTGTTGCTAATGTATGGTATCTAAATAGGTCAGCGGGTATTGTTGTTAGGTCTCCACATCCATTAAAAGTACTCTTCCACCGATTATTATTTAATACATCAGGTATATATTTAAATAAATCTACTGGAATTTCTGTTATGCCAATATCTTTAAAAGTTTCTTCAAAACTGATAGTGGAAGTACAGTCATCAAACAACCCATCTGGTATTGTAGTAATATTTGGATTACCACTAAAAGCTCTATAGAATGTTGTTGCAGAAGTACAATTACTAAATAAACTAGTTGGTATTTCACTTATGCCACAATTATAAAATAGATAGCTAAAGTCCTCTACTATAGCCCATTTCTGCCACCAAGAAGGATGAACATTAAATTGACCGCCATCACCAATTCCTGTTTGGCTACCAAAACCAACCGCTCTAAGATTGGTAAGATTTATTACTTCGTTTAGTGATACTACATTTTGTTCTGTCCAAGTAAATTGAAAAAACTCACATACACCTTTGACTGTGATGGTTCCATCAAACAAACCAGTATAATTATGAACTAGATTAGGATCGTTCCATGTTGTAATATCAGATTGTGTATCATCTCCCCAATCTATAATAGCATCTATTATATAACCATTTCTACTTGGGAAAGTAAAGTCAAAACCAGCTTCGCTTGGGGAATTAACATCAAAACTAAAATGATCTTGATATCCAACTCTGACATTTTCATCGGCAAGGTCTTGAATTATTGTTAATCTTGGCCCAGAAGCAATTCCGACGAGTAGGTCGTCTAAGACCCCTTCGTCCCAATCAAGCTCAGCTCCTAACATACCAATAGGCATTTCAATATCGGTGACTAAATCACCAGCGTTGATCTGAGCGTTGAGTATATGTTGAGCTACTTGTACTTTTTGAATATCATCTAATATAACATCAGCATAATCAGTTTTGCCTATTTGATAATTAACTTTTTTAGTAAATTCTACGTTACCTTGTGCCATTTTAATTCCTTAATTAAACAGTTCTCCAATCACCTGCTCC
>QMPG01000003.1 GCA_003648455.1 Bacteroidota bacterium | reverse complement strand
TTCGTGTGCAAGATTTCCATTGAGCTGAAAGATACCAATACTATTATCATTATTAGCTTCAACATAAATATTAGGATCATCTGTATTTAAATCGTACAGGTGATCCTTTAAATCTTGTTTAGATACTTCTCTAATTACTTTTATCATATTTAATTATACTTAATTATTCTTTTTCTGTCAAATAAATATCTTAGCTATTTCTGCTTCTCCATATTTATTGCTATCAATTCCTTTCATAAATTCCATTTCATCATTATCATATGAAATAAAAGGAGCAATGCGATTTCTATTTTTTTCTTTTCTTAGGATTTCTTTTATTCTAAACGTTGAGTTTTGCCAAACAAAACTCATTAAGTTTTTTGAGCCATCAACTTTGCCTTGTTGAACTTTCTTCCAAAGATTTTCAAGACACTCCTGAACCATATCAGCTCTTTTTTCAGTATCATATACTTTGTATGTTTTTGTTAGTACGAAGTCCGCTATTTTACTAGCCTTATCAAAAAAATATTCCATATCACCTTCGTTGTACTTCTCGTTGAGAATATCTTTATTGATGTCTAACATTAAACTTCCCTCGCTCCATCATAAATATGCTTTACGACAGGGAACCTCAAAGAAACATTACCATCTTTATCCTGACTTTCTTCAAAGTATTTAACTGTTATGGTTTTTCCTATAATCAAATCCGGATTTTTAAAGAAACTTTGACGTTGTTCTAAGGTAAATCCAGAACCAACCCCAACATTATTTCCAAGATGCTCAATAACCACATTACTAAGCATTATCTCTTCTTCTTCAAGTCCGGTTTCTTTTGAAATAAATCTAATCATTCCACTAGTTATTGCCTGAACTTCATATTCAGCTTCGTGAAACTGTTTTACTTTTAACATATTCTTAGAACGTTTTCCTGCATACTTAACATCTTTTCTAACGATAAGTCCTTCCCATCCAAGTTCATCTGCTTGCTCAGACAACTCACTGAAAGTTTTAGCACTGTCTATATAAACTTGTTCTACAGGGCTAAGAATACCAGAAGGAGATTTTATCTCGCTATAAACTTTATACCTAGATGAAAAAACTTCATTACTTGATTTCTTTAAGAAGTCATTTAATGATAAGAAGTCGAAAATTTTATACCTTGGGTTTAAAATAGTATAATCTTTTTTACGAATTACTTTAATTATACTTGTGAAGTCTTCATTACCATTTTCATCAATAATACACATTTCACCATCAAGAACAAAGTCCAACCCAGATAAACTTATTAACTCTTTTCTAATTGCTTTTTGAACTAAATCAAGTGTAGTAAATTCCTTTCCGGTTCTACTATAAAACTTAACACTTCCTTGTTTCACTATGGTAATACATCTTACACCATCAAGCTTTCTTGACGCAAACCATTTTTCATTTTCGAAATCTGGTATTTTATCTATATCAATTTTGTCGGCTAGTTGAACTTTGAACTCTGGAATTAATTCTGGAAATACTTTGTTGATAGTAGTATCACTCATTCTTATTTTCAGGTTTTTATCTATAACAGAATAAATTAAATCTTTATATTCTTCTCTACCTGAGCCAGTAATATAGCTTTCAACTGCATTAAGA
The DNA here is from genome assembly GCA_003648455.1 of Bacteroidota bacterium. The sequence goes on along the minus strand of QMPG01000003.1, from coordinate 30,161 downwards.
GCATTATGCCCTGATAGTTCTCTTGTGCTTAATTTATCTAATAAATCAAACAAACCTTCTTCATCAACACTAGTCCATTCATCACTAACTTTATTATTAGTTTTAGCATATTTCTCTACAGTCTTGGAAGTGACATAAAATTGCATCATTGGATTATGAGCATACTTTATGATTTTCTTTAAATTTTCATACTTAGCTAATCTTTCAATTTTTTCATTATTTGAATTTGTTGATGTTAAATCATCAACCATTTCCTGTAATTCTTTAAGCATTAATTTCCCTCATACTTTGGATTGTCATCGAACACGCCAAGAAAATATGCTATATCTTGATGTAGTTTCATAATTTTTCCTGATGAAATAGCTACGACAGCTTTCTTAAATCTATCATCATCTTTTTGTAGCTCTTCCTCTATTACATTAAGATGTTTTTCCATCTCTTTTGTCTTGCTGTTAATTAATTGCATTACTTCTTTATTTTTAATTCCCATTATAGTTTCTCTATCTCCTTATCTATATAGCTAGCTGGAACTACTTTTCTAATTCCATCTTCTTCTATTTCATACATTTTTTCATCAACCATTTCAATAGCTTCTGCCATAACATCTAAAATTGAAATACCTAATATATCATATTTAATAATACCTATTTCATCAAGAACAGTATTGCTTCCACTCTCCGGAAAAGCTGTTACAACTTCCCCTTTTACTCTATCAACTGGAATATAATTATAAATAGGTTTCTCACTTACAACAATTCCTCCAGCATGTTTTCCACTTTGTCGGATTTTACCGATAAGGTGAGGAACATCATCGAGAACTTCTTTATTGTCAAGATAAAACTTCCAATTATCTTTATCGTTTGCTTTTATTCTATCTAAGTTTTCTTGCCACGTTTCCTGTTTTTCAAGAACTTTAGTAAATTTATTAGATTTGCCAAAGTCGATACTATTTGCACGGAGAATATCCTTAGCCGCTGATGCAGGTCCGAGCGTAGAAAACGTTCCCACGTGGAGAACTCTTTCGCTGCCGTATTTTTTGTTGAGATAATTGTAGATTTTTTCTCGTCCATCGCCCTGCCAATCAGTATCTATATCTATCATTTATGTTAGCTTGCTTTTTATTTTTAGATTATATAGCAAGATCAGACTATCCCTTTACCTACGACTTTACGTTTAGGTAGTCCATTATAGTCGTTGAACGTCCCCTTTCGGGTTTCGCTGCGGATTGTCCATCTCTGGAGTTCCCCGACAATTTAGAACATTTTTTACGCTATATTTCTATAACGGGTGGCATAAGCCTTACCACCTGAGGCTCCAGAACTAACCTGAATATAAACAGGATTTTTATCTATCCATGTATCTGTTATTTTTAACAAGTATGGTATAATATATCTTGTATCTATTTTATCTTTCTTGTCTATTAGTTCCTGATATAGATTTCTTCCATTTTTATAAAAACGTTTGGCGATTGAAAGTTCTTTTTTATACTTTTTTTCAAGATGAGGATATTTTTTTACCTCTTCATCACAAGTATTTTTTAATTCTTCAAAAGTCCAGTCCTTCAAAGACTACCTCCTTCGGTAATAAGTCTATTATATTATGTTCAATTATCATCTTTTTGTCAAGTTTATCTCCCTTTGATAAATTTTCCTTAGCTGGAATTATTCTTAAATTTCTAATGTTCCAACACTTCAAAAATTCATCATCAATAGATGAATAATCATAAGCGTTTATAGGAATGATATGGTCTATATGATACCCTTTTGGTATTACATCGACTTCAAAATGATTTAATAAATCCTCTGCTGTATATCCAACTATTTCAGTCCATTTATTTCCATTCTTATCTCTACCTAAACACTTTAAGATAGCACCAGACATTAAATGATTTATTTTAACTTTTGGTTCAGTTTTTCTTCTCATTAAATTAATCTTATTTAGTCTTTTTTTATTTTCTTGAAACCAATCAGCTTTATATTTTTTTACTTTTACTTTTTGCTCGTCAGTTAATATATTCTCTCTAATTCTCTTTTTATTATCTTGAAACCATTTTGCTTTATAGTTTTTAATTGCTTCTTTTTGTTTATCAGTATTTTGTTTTCTTCCAACCTTTTCATAACTTTTAATATTAATTTCTTTTCTACAAATTTTGCACGCTGAATTTAATCCATCTTTACTTGATGATAGTTTTCCAAAATCTTCGAGAGGTTTTTCTTTTTTGCAAAAACTACATTTTTTCATTCTTACCTAATTATATTCTATTATTCTTTTATTGTCAAGCTAATTTTGGCATAAAATACTCTTTCAAAGTTCTATCAACAATGATATCCCTTTTATCCACTTTATATTTCAACCCAATACCACCAAGGGTTTTACATCGAGAAAGAGCAACATAAGTTTGTCCAGCGCTAAAAGCACCATTACCTAAATCAATATAGACTTTATTATATGTTTTACTTTGACTTTTATGGATAGTAATAGCCCAAGCTAGTTTAATTGCATATTGAGCGAAAGACCCCTTTTCAATCATTCGAATTTTTCCATCTTTCAATTCGTATTCATAATTAAACCAAGTTTCAGGATTAATAAAATACTGACTTCCATCTTCAAGTTCAACGGCGATGTTGTCTTTTGATAATGCAATTATAGAACCAACTTGACCATTATAATACCAAGGTGTGTTTCTCAACATCATTATTTGAGCACCAACCTTCAGTTGTAATACATCAAGAGTTGGATACATTGATGGAGGAAACGTTCCATATATTTTACTGTATTTATATTCAGTAATTCCTGGAAGTTCATTCAATTTATTTTGATTGATTTCATCAGCAACTTTATTAGTAGTAGATAGATAAACATAATCTTTACCGAAGTCTTCTTCTTTTACTACTCGTTGATTAATATACTTTAAATCATTCCAAGATTGTTTTCCAATCCTAATCTTATTAAGGACACCTCTAAACTCTTCATCGTTCTGTCGATAGATTTTCTTCAATTCGACAATAGTGAATTTACCGATATCTGGTGCAGAGAAAAACCAGGAAGAATAAAAACTATCACTAATGTATTTCTCATCAGGACTTCCCTTTTGAACGATTGGTGGTAATTGGAATAAGTCGCCAATTGCGATAATCTTAATTCCACCAAACGGTTTCTCGGCATTTCCTGTTAATACTCTTAGCTGGTAATCTATTGCGTCCATCATATCTGCACGAACCATAGAAATTTCATCTATGATAATTGCGTCGAGTTTCATTACGAGGTCTTTGATACTTTTATTGACTGCGTATTTATTTATGATACCATGAGGAAATTTGAAAAATGAATGGACAGTAACACCACCCACATTCACAGCGGCTACTCCGGTAGGGGCAAGTATAACATAATTCTTGTTGCTGTTTAATTGAAGTAATTCTATAAAAGTGGATTTGCCAGTTCCGGCACTTCCAGAGATAATTAAATTCTTCTCAGATAATTCTGCCATAAGAATAGCTTTTCTAAGTTCATCGTTGAGTTCATAATCTAAGGTATTAAAGTCTTTGAGATATTTTTCAGCAACTTTTCTTAGTTCAGTTTTTTCTTCTTCTGTCATACCTAAGTATAAACTATTATTCTTTTTCTGTCAAGATTATTTATCTTTGTCTTTTTCTTTAGCGAGCTTCTCTAAGTATTTAATTAGATCTTTTTCTCTTTTATCTTTGAGTTCTTTATCTTTTTTTATTTTTTTGTCTTTCTTTCTTTTGTCTAAAACATGTTTTGGCTTAAGTTGTCCGTGCAAACCAGTGTTGATTTCAACAACTTCCTTACATACTGGACAAAAAGCATAATCCATAGGATCGTTTATATCAAATCTTGCATCAAAAGGTTTACCACAACCTCGGCATCTAACTTTTAGTTCTTTAGTCATCTCGTCCTCACTGATATTATCTTTACTTAAACTGCTAGAAAAATATGCCAAACTAATCCGTTAGACATAAGAATAGTATCAATATGTTCTCTTGTTCTTACATCATAAGTATCAATGGGATTTCCAGTTCCATAAATATAAAAAATACGCTTTTCTTTTTTTTCAATATAACTATAATCATAAATATACCAAACCATAAGTTTTTCATCTTGCTCAGCTACTTTTAATATTTTAGAATTATAAGGTAAATGTAAAATATTTATATCATAAATCTCTAACTCTTGTTTGTGTATTAAATTCATATTGCCTCTCCAAAATAATCATAAACTACATCCACACTTCTTTCATCACTTAAAAACCTTTCAAAAATAAGTCCATATTTAATTGGATCTAATGTTGAAATATCAAGAGCGAACAACAAAAGACTACCTCCACCAGAGCCTCTCGCGGGGCCTCTCATTATTTCTTCATCTCTCGCAAAATTAAATACATCCCAAAGTATCATTATATAAGAAGCAAATCCTTTCCTGAGAATAATTTCAACTTCTTTTCCTAATCTCTTACGATACTCCACTGGAACTTCAGACCACTCTGAAACTCCCATCTTGTCAATCAAACCTTTCTTACTTTCAGTTATTAATAAACTATCATCATCTTCTGAAAAAGTTGGAAGGAGCAATCTATTTCTCTCTTTGAACTCAAAACTACATTTATCAACAATTAACTGAGTATTATCCATCCACTCTTCTAGCTCTTCATCTGTATAATTATATCCCCAATCTTTATTGAATTGATGAAAGTCTTTTTTATCCATATAGAATAAACTCTTTCCTTCTAAATCCCAATCCATTTCTTTAAGAGTTACACCACGACTAATTGCAATTGCAAGTGTTTGTATTCTATCAAGTCCTTTTGTTGCATAATGAACGTCACCAGTTAAAACTATTGGAACTTCATATTTTTTAGCTAAGTGAATAATCCATTCATTTACAGATTTCTGTCCTTCTTTGAAGTTATCAATACTATGTGTTATCTCATTTAGTTGTATCTCTGCGTAAAAATCATCACCGAATTGTTCTTTGAATAGTTTAAAAAGTTTTTCTGATTTTTCAACTTCTCCATCCATATGTAATCTTGAAAATGGAGAACCCATACACGCAGTTCCTACAATAATTCCTTCCTTGTGTTTAAAAAGTTCTTTAAGTAGAATATGGTTTTTGTAATAATAATGTTGTTCATCTGAGTTTGATATGTAGTTTAGTTTAAGTAAGTTATGATAACCTATTTCGTTTTTTGCAAGAAGAACGAGATGCATATTCTTATTACGAACACGCTTCTCTTTTTCTTTAACTATTTCTGTTCTTTCAAGTTCAAACTCAACATAAGCTTCAACTCCGAAGATTGGTTTTATTCCGTATTTCTTACACGCTAAATAATGTTCGTAATGCCCGTTCATTTTTCCGTGATCTGTTATAGCTATCGCTGGGTGCCCAAGCTCTTTTGCTAATTTAGCATATTGTTCAGATGAACCTATTCCGTCTAAGGTTGATCCCATGTGTGTATGAAGATGTAAATGTGAGTAACTCATGTCTAATTGTAACTTATTATTCTTTTATTGTCAATATTTTTTTGTAAAGAATAACTTGTAAAGGTATAGTTATGAAAATATGTAATAACTGTAAAAAAACAAAAGAGACTAACGAATTTTATAAGCAGAAAGATAGTAAAGATGGATACAGAAATTACTGTAAAGCTTGTTTTATTATAAAACAAAAGAATTACTATGATATAAAAAATAGTCATATCACTAAAAAAAATAAAAGAACTAACATAGTTTGTGAAGACAAAAAAGAATATGGCAGAATATATTACGAACAAAACAAAAAGGTTCGAATAAAATCCGTTAGAAAGTGGCAAAAAAAAGTTAAAGACGATCCATTTAGAAAAATGAAAAATAGAATTAAATCAGCTATGAGACAATACATAAATAAAGATGGCAGAAAAACACTAGATTTATTAGGATACTCTAAAGAGGATCTATTAAATCATCTGAAAAGTAATTTACCTGATGGTGTTACTTGGGAATATTTTTTAGATAATGGTAAAGAGTTTCATATAGATCATATAATTCCACAAAGTTTATATAAAAACGAAAAAGAGTATTTAGAGAAAGGTTGGAATTTAAGAAACTTGAGAATAATATCAGCAAAAGATAATATAACAAAAAAAGATAGTATAATAACGAGTTTGATAGAAGGTTACAATATAAAAGACCTATTACCATCTTAACTCTGTAAAGATAAAATAAACAATACTCGGAGAACATACGCATGGTATCCTTTAAAGAATTTTACAATAACAAAATAGACGAAGCTGCAACTCCTGTTTCGTTTGATGATATGATCAGTCAAAGCGGAGCAGCGTTTAAAACAAGCAAAGCTGCAAAAACTTTAGCCGCTGATATAGTTAAAAAAGCATCTAAAGAACTTAAAGATGACTTTCTACAAACAGCTATGGAGAAAGTTGTCAGCACAAACACAGAAGATTATAGAAACCTTGCTTTAGCGATTGATGTTTTATCTTCAAAACCAACTAAAGCTGATAAAGAAATTCTTGATAGTCTTAATCTTACACCAGAAGGTGATGATAAAATAGGCGATTTACCTATTATTCAGAATGTTAGAAAGGGAACTAAACCTTATATCAAATCTATAAAAACTTCTAAGAAGGAAACTCCTACTGAAACACCTAAGACATCTGAAGCTCCAAAAGCGGAAACTGAGGCTCCTAAAAGTACGGAAGAAACACCTAAGGCCGAAAAAGAAACATCTGACGCACTTGATTTAAAAACCGCTGATTTAATTAAAAGAGGTAAGGAAACTCAGAGACTTTCAAAACCTATGAATAAGGTTCAGAAAGTAAATCCTGATGACCCTAAAGGTCCATCTAACATTGCTAAACAAGCAGAAGAAGCTTTAGCTGCAGCGTTAGAAAAAGTTAACGATGCTTCTGAAAAAGCAGTTAATGATGTTAAAAAAATGAAAATGAAAAAAGTTGCCACCGATATGGAAAAGGCGGTCAACAAAAAAATAAACTCAATCAAAAAAGAAGAACAACGTTATTCAAACTTCTCAAACTTCTCATCAAGACTAAAAGCAACAACAAACTCACAAAATTACCTAGGACAAGTAAAACAAATTATAAACGCAGCATCTAATAAAGCACAACTAAAATCAATGGACAATGTAATAGAAAGAATAGGTGGAAGAGCTAAAGAAGCGGCTTCAGCTATAAAGAAAGGAACTGAAAAAGTCACTCAATCAAGAACAGCAAATATTTTAAAACAAAAACTAGGTTCAGCAGCTAAAGTTGCAGAAGCTGGAATTAAACGAGGTGCTAAAGTTGCAGCACCTATTATCAAATCAACTACAGACAAAGTAAAATCAAAAATCAAATCAGAAGTAAGTGACGCAATTATTAAAAAATGGGCACCTAAAAGACTAAAAGAATTTATAGAAAGTGACGATCCAGCAATAAAAGCTAAAATACTTGCAGATGCAAAAGCAATAAGAGATAAAGCTAGAGCAGATGCTGATAAAGCAAGACGACTAGTTAAAAGAAAAGTAGCTCCAAATGTAACTACAATGAGAGGAAGTGAAAGTCCTACGAAAGTAGACATACCAGTTGAAAAATATCCAAGACAATCAGAAGCAAAATAACAAAAAAGACACTCAATTGAGTGTCTTTTTTTATTCGTCTTCTGTTTCTCCCATCGTTTGATCCCAGTAAATAAAATTATCTATTTCATTCATTTTAAATTTATTTATTTTTTTTACTTCTTCATTATCATGTGTCATTCTATATAAAGGATACATAGTTGCTATTGTTTGAATATCAATTACTGTAGTTCCTGTATCTATAATTCCACCTCTAGTATTTTCTAAGAGAATTCTTTGTTGAGCTTCCACATCATCCATAGCCATTGCTTCGTTAAAGAGCTTCCAGGTTTCACAAATTCCTTCAAAATTATTTAAGATTTTAACAAAAGATCCATTAGTTAAAATTGCTAAACCATAAGTATTCTTCATTACATCAATGAAATTATGTTTTGTTATAATTTCATCCATTAATTGCATTGGCGGAGTTTGTTTTTCCATGTTACACCTCGTTGTAAATATAACTAAATCCTTTACTATTACGCTTTATATGAATATGATGATTAAACTTCTCCTTATAAAACTCTTGATGGGATACAACAAAAACTGTATTGAAATCCCCTAAATTCTCTATAATCTCATACACAGAATTAAATCCCTTTTTGTCTAAATTCATATCCAATATTTCATCAAACACTAAAAGATTTATAGTTGATGAAAAGAACATCTTTACCATGAAGAAAAGTGAGAATGATATAGCTATATCAAACCTTGTTTTTTGTCCTGAACTAAATGATGCAAACGTTACTTCCTCTTTATTTATCTTTATAACTTCATTTAAGTCCTTATCAAAATCAACTTCAACATCATCATCAAAAAAGAATGGAAGATAAAAATTAACCCTATCATTAAAAATACTAACCATCTTATTAATAAAGAACTTTTTAAATCCACTATCCTTATTTGAGAAAATAGTTAATAAGGCTTCATAGTGTTTTTTTTCAATAGTAGCTTTTTTTAGTTTCTTATCGGTTTTTGTTAATGTTTTCTTTAACTCTTTTATTGTCACCTGAGTGTTATCTATATAACCTTTATCATACGAAGATTTAGCTTTAACATCTATTGTTAGAATATTCTGTCTTTTCTCTTCAGCTTCATCTTTAAGAAGAACAATTTTTTCCCTTAAATCTTTCAGGAACATAGTATGATATTCAGGCTCAGACTTATTATCTACATTAATTTTCTTTTCTGCTCTATACGCTGATAGCCTTGTTTCAATTTCTTTATTATTACTTTCTGCGTTTTCAATATCTTTTTTGAGAAGAAGACTTCTATTTTTTTCATCCTTTAACTTTCCACTCATTGCATGCAATATTTCAACACTATGAACAGGCTCAATTGCTTCAGATACCATACCTTTTAATTTCTTGATAGCATCATCTATCTCTTTATTTTTGATTAAATCATTTTCTAATGTTTCTTTCTCTTTTTTAAGGCTTACTTTTACATCATCAAGAACAATATTTTTATCTGCTACTAGTTTTTCCGTTAATTCTCTTTCTACTTCTTGTCCACAAGTAGGACAAGTATCAAGATGTTCTTGAATGTTCTTTATTTCTTTTTCTAAATTCCAAATTTTATCTTGAAAAGCTTTTATGTTTTTATCAAGGTGTCCAGTTAAAACTATTCCAGCAGAGAGTTTTACAATTGCTGTATTGACCTTTTCGTTTTTTGCTTTAATATCAGAATATTCTTTATTTTGAATAAGCTCTTTTTGAATATCAATTCGTTGATAGTTATCTATCTGTTCTTCACAATCCTCAAGTTGAGCAACTAAACTGTTTATATCAGTTAGTTTCCCTTTATCAATTAGAATTAATTCATCGATTTCTTTTATCCGCTTAATAATAATATCATAAGCTTCGTTGTTATTAATTTCTTTGTCTACATCAATACTATCATATTCTGATATTTTGCTTGTTAGTTGAAATACCTCACCTTGTAAGGCTTCCTTTTCGGATTTAAAAGCAAGTAGTGTTTTTTTAACACCATCTTTATATTCATCTATATTATCAGATAGAGATTTAATAGCTACAAAAGTTTTATCAATATCTAAGTTTAATTTACTAACTTTTTCATCAATCGGTTCTTTTAACTTCTTGAGTTTATTGTAGAATAAAGTAATTTCTTTCAAAGAAAGAATAGACTCAAACGTTTTTAATCTATCAGCGCGAGAAGACCGAAGAAACGATGTATATAATTCAGATGATAATACTACAGATGATATCATTGTATTATATTGTATCTCAATTATTCCATCAATAAGCTCTTGAGTTGCTCCTGCTGTTCGCTGTGAAATATTTTTAGTTCCCTTAAAGAATAATAGTTTATTACCATTTGTCTCGTGCTTCCTATATCTAACAATTGAATAGCTAGACGAACCAACTTTAAAGCCAACTTCAACCTTACAATCCTTTTTAGTTTTGCGATTGACAACACCATCAACACCGTCCTTGTTTTTTCCATAGATGGCCCAAATAATAGCATCGAAAAAGGTTGATTTTCCATCACCGTTCTCTCCGACTAAAAGTTTGATGCCGTCAAAACTCAAATCAACAGTTGTTTCCTGGTCTGGATAACTCTTGAAGTTTTTTAGTTTTACATATTGAAGTTTCATTAACCCCTCTTAACTCTTGGCCCTGTTTTTGTTTGTTTGTAAGTCCCATCATAAAAAATTGTTACTTTCTCTTTCGTTAGATTAATCATAATCGTATCTTCTAAGAAGTATCTAAATATAACTGGGAAGGACTTCAAACGTCCTTTTGTTGTTTTCATATCTAATTATAACTTATTATTCTTTTATTGTCAAATACTTGCTAACACTTTATCAAAAATTGTAACAAGCTCTTTATTGTCAATTCCTGTAGCCTCAATGCTATTAAGAATATACTCTTTTACCATTACAGGAACAGAAGAGTTCATATCGAGTTTCGTTTCTTCATTAACTGTAATTTCTTCTTCGGAGTCAAGAAATTTAGGAGATACAATAAGAGCACCTTTTTCATATAAAATGTGTTTTAATTGAACGTAATTATCCATCTTTTCTTTTATTTCAACTTGAACAAAACAATTAGTTACATCTTCGTTTTGAAAATTATTAACCGTTATTTTCTTATAGATTGGAGCTTGTTCATACCAAACTCTTTCCCAATCATCATACTCTAAATCATAAACAACAAATCCTTTTCTTTGTCCTATCTCGCCAAAGTTCATTTGATATGGAGAACCCATGTAAATAATGTTTCCCTTGGTTTGTGGTCTATGAAAATGTCCTGTGAATACTTTGTTGTATCCTTCGAATATTTTTCTTGGCATTCCAGCTTTTTCACTTACGTGAAACTTATTATCAAAAGAGAAATCTGCTATACTAAGATGCGTAATTAAAATATCTCCAGAACTCGGGACTAAATCAACATCCTTAGTATAAGGAAGAAAGTCTATTGTCCTTCCACCTATTTTAATTTGTTCAAAATTCTTAATTACTTTTCCAAACACAGCAAACGTTTCTACTAAACTATCATTGTCAACAGAGTAAATGTCGTGGTTCCCTAATACGATTGTAATATTTAAACCAGATTCCTTTAACTCCATAAATTTAAAAAACAATGGAATGAATGCATCATTATTAATCTTGCTTGATTTCTCAAAAATATCACCAGCAATAATTAAGTCTGTTATCCCATATTCGTTACAGTATTCCGATAGATAATCTATATAATCTATTCCAATGTCTGTATATATTCCTGATTGAATGTGTAAATCACTCGTTATCAATACCTTCACTAAGACTCCTTATTTTTTCTTGCATTTTTATAATATCATAATAAACATCACGAAGCGCAGAGGAAGAAGTTGTACCTTCTTCTATAAAATTAGCTAACCTTTGTTGCTCAAACGCAATAGCTTCTTCTAATCTTGTAATCTCGTCCATTTTTTTCTCCTACTTTATTATATGCAATTATTCTTTTATTGTCAACTGAATAACTTCGGTCTTTCTTGTAGAAACTGTTCGCAAAATGGCAGATAATTAAAATTTACTTTATCTGGTTGTTCGTCATATTCTTTAAAAACTTTTATCTGTCTTGTTAGCTCTTCTAATAACCATTCTTTATTCCACGCAGTAGCATTTTCTATAATCATATCAGCATACAGCTGACTATATTCATTTTTTACCTCTAAAAAATAAACGAACTTTTTAACCATAGTATTAAATCTCACGTTAATTCCTCCATCAAAAGAGTGTCTGGCAATAAATCATTCAACTTTGATATATCTATTTCTTTCCAATCTATATCAGTGTGTCTATCCTTGTTCCATAATGGATATATGTTTCTCAAATCCCAACATTTTTTTATCTCTTCTTCATTATAAAAATTAAACACTTTCATTGGAATAACGTGATGTATATGCCATCCACTTGTTTTATAATTATCCCACGTCATATTATTTTCCCAAAAACCTTCAAGTCTTTCAACTAATTGCCAAGAAGAATATCCTAACATCTGTTCAAGTCTTTTTTCAAACCAACCATTTCTTATTCCAGTATTGATGTGACTAAGAACATTTAATTTTATACTATGATTCATATCACTTTCATTCTTAAAGTCAGTATAAAACTTATTTCTTTCTTTCACTTTTTCTGTATTTTCTTTATAGTATTCTTTTGAGCGAGACTTTACTTTCTCTTTGTTTCTTTGATACCAAGATTTTTTATACTCTTTTATCTCTTCTTTATGTAATTCTTTATATTCTTTTAGGTATTCTTTTCTATCCACTTTGTCCTCAAATAATTTTCTTTGATAACTTTCACTATAATTATCTTAACATTAGGATAAGTTAATTATAATAAGACTTTCAGGAGATATAAATGGCTATATCATTAACAACAAGTAAAAGTTCAACCTTAGAACCTTTAAAGAAAAATCGTTTCGTTATGCAGTTTACTGCAGTTCCTGGTGGTGGTGATCCTTCCGAATTAGCTTTCGCAATGCACACAGCAACTGTTCCTAATATTACTTTTAATCCAACTGAAGCCCAGAGATTAAATGAAAGATTTTGGACTGCTGGAAAACCTACCTATAACGATCTCGCAGCAACCTTCTACGATTATATCGCAGGATCTAAATCCTCCGGACAAATCCTTTACGATTGGTCACAATCAATTTACAATCCTATTACTGGACAAATGTATTTCAAAACTCAGTATTCCACTTCGGCAACAATGGCTCAATTAGACCCAGCTGGTGGTGTAGTTAGACTTTGGAACCTTTACTATGTCTGGCCAACAAACGTTTCTTGGGGAGATGCTTTTTCCTACGATGACGACACAATTTCTGAATGTTCCGTGACATTCAAATATGATTATACAATAAAAGGAAATGACGAAGATACTACCCCTGTATTCTAGTCAACCCTTCAATTCCCCGCTTCCACCCTTCCAGAAATGGAAGGGTTTTTTGTGCGTAAAAAAGGGAACCGTTTTGATCCGGTTCCCAGCATAACCAACGTAGGGGGTATCGATTAATTAATTATAATATATTATTCTTTTTTTGTCAAGTTTAAACGTTGAACAATATATGTTCTTTAAGACTTTTTTTCAACTTGTTATTGTAAAAATTACTACGCTCTATTTTTTCATTATAAGTCCATTTATCTTCAATAGGATTAAAGCTAATCTTTTGGTAAGACTCATAAGGAAGTTCATAAAGAACTAAAATTTTTTTAACTATTCCCTTTATCTTAGTTATATAATCAGATTTATGTCCTGGATCAGATGGATTGCCCATTCTTTGTTTTGAATTAATGTCGTTTAATTTACCTAAAAAATACTTTATCGCAAGTTCTCGTTTAGTAGCTGTATCTGCAATCTGCAGTTTCGAACCAAGTTCCATAAGTTTATCTCTTACTGCTCTATTTCCAGCCGGGATATACATACCTAAGTTTTCTGGAATCTTTTTTGCGAGTTTTTCTTTGTCATCAAAAGTCATAGTTTTATCCTTATATGAATCGTTTCTTTATGAAACTTTCCCATTTATTTCTGTCAAATCTTCTTGCTTTTCTTTTAACTGTTTTTTCAAAGTCAATCTTAACATAAGGTTTACTTCTGTCTTTTGCAATTTCATTACCAAGAGCAAATAAAATACCCATTATATAAATATTTTTTAGCTTAGCTACAACTTCATTTTGTTGCCAATCATATTCATAATCAAACATAGTGGATAATTTAGTCCTAATTTTTCCGGCAAACTCTCTAGGGAGAAACCTATCAAACCAAACTCTATCTTTTCTATTCTTGCTCATATATTCTTTAAATTTTCTAACTAAAAATTCACCAAAATTTAATCTTGAATTAGAAAAAGAAATCATTCTTGGAACTTGTTTCTTAAACTTAAATCTCTGTTCAAACTTTGAAATTCTATTATTAGGTTTTACGTTAGCTACAGCATCTCTAATCCATTTATTCCAATCAAATTCAAATGTTGCTCTGGTAGTTGTAAAACTAACGAGTTTCATATAAGGTCTATCATAAAGTGCAACCTTTGATATAATTGAATCATATAAAGATTTTTTATTAATATTTCTCAGCTGAAGTGGTCTTGGATCAAAGACTTTATTATTGGTAATCATTAAAGACTGAACCACTCTATAGGTTTTACCTACAGGTCTAGCTAAAAGAAACTGCATGTTAACTTGAGAAGGAGATATTTTTTGTTTTCCTTGTTTAGTTGGTTCTACCCAAACTCCTTTTACAAAAGGCATTTATCAGCTCCTTAGTTGTTACCGTCGTCAGCTATAGCAGAAGAAGTTCCAGTTTTTCTTGAAAGTTTTTTGAATAGGAAGTCAATTTCTTCCATGTTTCTTTCGGCGTCTGCACCACCTTCTTCTTTATACTTCTTAACCATACTCTTAATTCTGATTTGATCTCTTTTGAGTTCATCGTCATCTTCGTAGTTTTTCTTCAACATTGTCTTAATAGTTTTTTCAATTAATCCAGCATCAATAAGATCAACGTCTGTTAATTCAAGTTCACTTCCAACAATTTTTCCGGATTTAATATTCTTTCTATTTTTAATCTTAGTTAATACTCCAGCTAACTCATCAGCAATGTCATCATCACCTTGTTCTTTCTTAGTATCCATAAGTTCTTGAGCTTCTTTCTTAGCTTTATTAAGGTCTGTAATAGAGTCATATTCAGAAGTTAAAATTTCTCTCATTTTTCTTTCAAACTCACCATCGGATAAGAACTCTCTCTTATCTGTTTTTATTTCTGATTTAAGTTCTTCTTGAGATTTAAATAGTTTATCTGGAGACTTCATTTCTCCAACTGTAATAAGATTATTTATTAGTCTATACTTTTTTAACTCTGCATACTCTTCCGGCGAGATTCTCTTTTTAAGACTTCTCTCAAACTTCTTAATACCAGCCTCTACTTTCTTCTCAGCAGCTGTTAATTTATCAGATTTCTTAAAATACTTAGGGTTAAAGAAATCTTCTTCTTTAAGCTTCTGAACGTAGTCTTTAATATCACCAGACTGGGTTTTTACGGATGGTCTGAGTTCCCAGATTTTTCTTTCTTTTTCGTTAAACTCAACAGAACCTTTGTTTTTTACAATTTTAGCTGCCGCAGCAGCTTTTCTTTTTTTAGCGTCATCAATAAGTTGATCAACTATCTTCATATAAGTTTGTCTATAAATACTATCTCTGTTTTCTGGTTTGAGTTGTCTCATTATTTCTTTTCTAAGAAAGTAAAGTCCAAGAGCAGAATTGAATCCACCATTACTCAATCTAAAATTTTTATTCTTAGTTAAGTCAATCTTGTATTCATATAAATAATCTTCTTTTAAATCATCTTCAGATTCAGCTGATCTGAGCTTCATTCGTTCCGCTGCGTCATCTTTAGCAACTATACCTTTTCTCAGTCTAATATTTTTCTGGACAAGTTTATTTATTTCTTGTCCTTTAGTTAATGCATCACCTTCGTCATCTGCACCAATCTCACCCATTCTATCAACATTTTTTGTTATTTCATAATAGGCTTTCTTTAAATCGTTCATTGAATAGGATTCAAATTCTTTCTTCCCTAAATCATACTCTTTAAGTATTCTTTCAAGGATAGTAGGAGGAATTTGTTTATTTGTTTTAATACCAGCTCTTACTTGTTCAAGTGCTTTGATTGATCTTTCTTGTTTTTCAATATTTGCTTCTAAATCATCAAATTTATCAAAACGATTTCCGCGAGCTTCAATCTTTCTTCGTCCTGACTCAACAGCGGATTTAAATTGTTCTTTTGTCATACCAAGAGTTTCTGTTGAAGTAAGCATTTTATTTTTCTTAACTGTTCTTTTAATTACTTGATAAGGAGCAAGAACTCCAGTTCTGAAATCCATAAGTTCTTGAATAAATTTAGGTCCATGTTTCTCATGAAGTTTTGAAAGAACTTCTTCTTGTTTTCTGGTTAATCTATAAACTGTTGAGTCGGGATCTTTTCCGCCACCAGCATCTAAAGTAGATCTTAGTTTCTCTCCACCTTTCTTTAGTTCGGCTTTAGTTTTCTTACCTTTTTCTTTAACCTTGCCTATAGTAGCACCCTTAATATTTTTGAGGTTCTTTAAGCTGTTTCTTTTAAACGTATAAAAAGCAAGAAGAGGATTCATTGGAAAAATACCTTCTGCTAAATTTACGTCTTTTATATCTTCTGTCTTTAATTCTGTGAATAGAATATCTTCAAATTTAGGCATTATAGTTCCTTTCGATGAGTTATAATTATCTTTACATAACTTCTATGTCATCAAAACCAGTTTTTCTATATAAGTTTTCACGTTGAAGGGAATGCCTTTCTGTATATCTATTTCCTTTATCCATAAAATCATAGACTAATGCGTAATCTTTTCCTTTATGTAATCTTAGAGCACGTCCTATTTTTTGTAGGACTTCTATTTTAGATTTTCCACCTGATGCGTTAATGAGAGTTTCAATGTTATTAATTGAAATACCTTGTTTGAATATATTAGAAGCAATAAGATATTGTATTTCACCAGATTTGAATTTAGCAATAGCATCTTCTCGAACCTTATCGCTATCAGTTCCAGACAAGACAATTGAGTTCGGTATTTTATCACCGAGGATTTTTCCGTGTTCAATAATTTTATACAAAATAAGTGTAGGAACATCTTGTTCTAAAGCAACTTCTACTATTTTTTTGTTTCTAGCTTCGTTCTTTGTAATACACTTTTCATAAGCTGCGTCCCAAGAAGGGGTTGGAGGACAATCTGTTGTAATGAATTTTATTTTTGGTGCAACCATTACTTTATTTTCTATCAACTCTTCCGTAAAGATTTCTGAAATCTCTCCACCTATATGTTGTCTGATTGTTGCATAACGATATTTGTCATTTCCATCAGGAGTGGCTGAGAACCCATATCTATAAGGATAATTAGTTGTTTCAAAGAATTCTTGAAACCTAGCTGATCCAACGATATGACACTCATCAACTATAACCATTTTATATTTGGTTAAATCTCCGAGTTTTTTATATGAACCTATTGTAGCTATTGTATGATATCCATTAATTTTTGCTTTTCCGTGGCAAATGCCACAATCAATATCAGCGTCATGAAACCTTTTAAGGGTTTGAGTTGCTAATGAGACACTATCAACTAAAATTAATGTTGGAAGTTTTGAAATTTTAAGAAGAGCAATTATTATTTCTGTTTTACCTGCAGAGGTAGGGGCTTTTATAATTCCCACATTAGTTTTCAATAATGCTTTTATTGCTCTGATTTGATGAGACACATATTTAAAGTTTGGATTGAAGTATGTTCTCAGTTCATCATCTGAGAGTTTTGTTTTAAATAATTTAGTTCTCTTATCTTGTATGCTTTCAACTGGGATACTTTCATCTTTTATAAAGTTAAAGAGTTCTTTTAAGAAACCAGTTCTTAAAACAAGTGCTTTTCCTTTTTGCTTGGCAAAACAAATGGTTTTAACTTTTCTTTTATTAAAACCATTTGCTGTCATTGCTTTTGACATGTCTTTAAAAGTAAAGATGGATTTAATATCAACCATCTGTTCTTTTGTCATATCACCGATAGCAATATACGCATCGGTGATTAATATTTTCATTAATACTGCACCGCTTCAGCTAATCCAATTTCAATAAGCTCGTTATTAATATTAATTCCATCAATAAACAACTCAGCGATATATCTTCCATATTTTCCCTGTTTATCTTTTATGGTTTTAACTTTAACATCAAGAGAAGTATCTAATCTTTCTCTTAAATAATCTCTTGCTATTAAACCTTCTGGCCGTTCCACCCCTCTGACTTCAGGGGTATTTAGATTTGCAAGTCTAAAACTATCAATTTTACTTATTCCAAATCCTAAGTCGATTTCGAGGGTAATTGTGTCACCATCATAAACTTTAATTACTTTAATTACTTTGTATTCATACATTATTATGCGTCGTAAACTGCCCAGATAGAACTAGCTCTTGTGATTCCTTTTGTAATTGGAGTCATAATATCATCAGGATTTTCAACATCCATTTTCATTACATCATGCTGATTTACAACAACACAATCTCCAACCTTAAAACCACAATCATCTTTAACATCAGTTCCAATAGTATCTATAACTATATCATAAGAAACTTGTCCATCAGCTGAACCAACTATCTCAATTCCAGCTTTTGTTACTTTATTTTGCATTGGTATTGGATCAAACCTAATTACTACCATTTCTCCTAATGCTCTTAAACTCTTAACTGCCATTTTCTTTCTCCATTGCTGTTATCATCTCTGAGGTTTCATATTCATTGTCATCTTCAAGTTCTTCTATATCATTAACTTGAATATGTCTTTTTGCTTCTTTCATTTCAATTTCTTTAGCTTCAAGAAGCTTCTGAAATATATCAATATTTTTCTCTTCATCTTTTAATAGAAGCTCAATAAAGTCTTTCTTATAAAATGAAGTATCTTTATTCCAACCATCAATTGAATATCTACTACCTGTTTTATATATGATGTCAAAATCTTTAAGTAGTGTGAATAGACCTGAGTGTTGAACTGGTCCAACTGCAAAGTCAAATAAGAACCAAGCGTTTCTATTTTCAGTTCCAAACCTAGATTTTTGAATTTTTCCTCTAATAGACTTTAACGAACTACCAAGAGAAGTTTTCCGTCTTTCTTTTTCAGCAGTCATATCTTTATCTGCGACTTCATCGTTAGCGGCCAACTCAGAAAGTCTTACGCTTATAGAAGGATTATACTCTGCGTTAACTCCACCAGTTGCTTTCCAAGGATCATAAATATTTCCTATATTTGTATATAACTTATTAGTAAATACAAAAGCAATTTCTGATTTTTCAAACGCAGTATCAAAAGTTCTAAAGAACTTACCAACATCTTGTGAGCGAGCACCCATGTCAGATGTTCCACCGAATTCTCGAACTGATTGAAGATTTCCAAGTGAATCTAACAAAACTAAGATTTTAGCCTTCTGTAGTTTGGGATTAAATTGTAAGGTGCTTACAATTTTCTTTACTTGCCTTGTAGCACCTTCTACAAAAAGGCTGGTTTCTGTTTCTTTCTTAACAGGAAATTTATTATCAGGAACATCTTCAATTTTTCCTGTTTTCTTATTTATTTTATAGTTGCCAAAAGTATGAGATTTTAAAATCCTTACTTTATTAATATCTACGCCTGCAAACTCAATAAGTTCTTTTGCGTGTCCTCCACCTTCGGTTTCAAGAATGATTATCATATCAAGTTGTGGATCTCTCATGATAGTTGAAGCTATTAAAGACTTACCTGTTCCGGAAAGTCCATCAAAAGAAGTAATTCTTCCTGCTGGAACTCCAAACTTTAAATTTCTTGACATAGCATAATTCAGAGCATAAATACCTGTTGAATACCAAGTTTTAACTTTTCCATCAACTTTAGATAAATCGATCATGTTGTCAAATTGTTTTTGAATTGTTTTATCTAAATCTTCAAAGATAGATGTTTCTTTTACTTTTGCCATGTTCCCTCTTTAAAAAAAGGGGCCGAAGCCCCTTTCACTTTACTCAAATTCCGCAAGAATACTATCTACAGCATCTGTATCAGCTTCTTCTGCTTTTGCAGGCGTTTCAACAACTTCTACCCGAGCAACAACTGCTTTAGGTTTTGGTGCTGCAGTTACTGCTGCGGAGTTTTCTGAAACTCCATCTGAAAGATATTCGTCTACAGCTTCTTTGATCGCTGCGGATGTAGGGAATTCAATAAGATCAGTATATGGCATTCCTTTAATAGATGTAAGAACTTTTATCAAATCTTCATCGTTGTCAAAAATACGAGTAACATTAGGATCAGGAGCACTATTATCGTAATTTGTTCTACGACCAGTTCCCTGCTTGTCAATAATAAAATCTCTACCCTCTTTTGGATGAACAATATTACCATAGCGACCGCTCTTCATAACTGCGAAGAACTTCTTGTAAATTGTAGGTCCAACTTCATAAAACTCAGGAGTAGTTACTGAGTTTTCATCTTTTGCACGATCAACGATTCTAAAAATATATCTATCCTTACCGGAAAGATCATAAGCGATTTCTCTTTCCTCTGAATCTTTTTCTCCGATTTTATAAAACTTTTTAGATGTTTTACATGCTGGACATGCTTCAGCTTCGTGAACTTTTCCGTTTTTATCAGTAAAAGTTTGAGCGATACATTCGTAAGGCGTTCCATCAATCCAATGCACTTTGTGATGATGATATGGAAGAACTTCTCCATTTGCTTTTACTGGAGGAAGAAATCTGATTTGATTTTCATCAGCCTCTGGGCTCCAATATGAACTTGCGCCTTTTTTGTTGTCACTTTCCATCGCGGCTAACATAGCCTGGGTTTCTGTCTTATTCATGTGTTTTTCTCCTTGCCTCTGTGTCGGTATCCCAATGGGGTTTTGGACTTCTGGGCTCTTTATTTTCCCTTTCGGGTAATTAATTATACACTATTATTCTTTTATTGTCAAGCTTTATTTGCTGTTATTTCCATTATATCAACACTAAATAAAGCTAGTTCTAATCTGTTTTTTATATCGTATATCGCATCGGTATATTTACATAAAACATCAGGCTGAGAATTAAGAAAATCCGCCAAAGAAAGACTAGCTTCATTTTTAGCGTTCTCTGAATCATTTACGGGAGCCTCTGTGCTCTCAATTTTCCTAGTCATGACTTCAAGCTTTGAAATAGCTTCCTCTAATCTGTCTGATGCATTAATAATTTCTTCGTGTTTCATTTTTCCCTCTTTATTCTTTTATTGTCAAGCTTTTTATTGTCTTTTTTAATTCATCTATCTCATCTTCTGCGTAGTCAAAAAAATCTTTATAAACACTAAAACCAATCAAATCTGCTTCGTAAGCTTTTCTCAAACCCCAAGAGGCTTTTACGAGAATGTTGATTGTTTTCTTTTCTTTTCGTCCAAACATATAAGGTATATTACCAAATTATTCTTTTATTGTCAAGCAAAAAAGGGAGCCTTAACTCCCTTTTTTGCCAGCAGCTTTATCTGCCGCAGCTTTCTTATCTTTGTAGTATTGATTAAGCATCTGAATATATTTATTATATTCAGGGATTTCCATATTTTTTATTTCGGAATAAGTGAACCCCCACTTAACTAAATAAAAAATACTCTCTTGTATCTGATTTATATTCGCTTCATTAAAACCGAAAAAACTCTACCCCTATTGGAATAGAACCTGAGAAATCAGTTTCACAATATGGACATGAAACACCCTCCAGAGTATCAACACCAGTTGAGAAATCTGCCTTTTCTTTTAGTTCTGCTCTGTCCATTCCAATTAAAGATTCATAAAACTCTTCCCAGTCACCAGCAGGAACTTCAGTCCCATCAGGATCAGTAATTGTGATTGTAGTTACAATTAAATTATCAACAAGTCTCTGATCTGAAGAAGTCGTTGATTTCTTTCTATTTCTGTTTCTATTGTAAATTTCTTCTGAATGTGCTAAGCGAGGTAAAACAAAAGTCACCTTGTATCCACACTTAGGAAGAGTTACTACAAAAGGTTCTTTTGTACCTTCTGGAAGTTCTTCGAATTTTAATTCATCTATTTTTACAGTATGTTCAAATTCCATGCCGCAAGATGAATTACCACACTTTAATTTAAAATTATAATCATTTCCATATGAAATACCTCTCAGGAAAAATAACAGATAGTTACTATCATAAAGAAGTATATCTCTTGCATCAATATCTGATGCAATACAATTATCAATAACCATTCTTGTAGCAGCTCCTGTTTTAAGGAATCTACTTGTAGAAAGAATTTCTTCATCTTTTACAGTCATTGGATACATTTGAATTTGTCCATTAAGAACATCTACATCTGCTGTTACATTCTTGTAGAGAACTCCCCTTGAAGGAAGTGGAGTAATTTCTGCTTCAGTGAAATTAAACTTACCTTTTTTCTTTTTACGCTCTCCGGATGGAACATTCTGAACTTTACTTAAATCAAGTTTAGGTGCCTTTGGAGGAGCATGCTTTTCTTCTGCCATTTACAATTCTCCTTATATACTTTTATATATATGACATATCTTAACAATGTTTTTCTATTTTGGCAAAAGTAAAGATAATAGTAACCTAATATATGGAAGTGAAATATGAATTTATACGAAGAAATCAGAGATATAGCTGGAGTGGATGAAGTTGAATACATCTCTGAAGGAATTGTATTCTTTAAAAATAGTTCTAAGATTAAAAGATTAGCAAAATACATAAACCAAAAAAGAGAAAAGCTTTTGAAAAAAGGCGATATGAAAACCGCAAAGGAACTCAAACCACTTTATGATGAAGCAATTAAAGTAGCAAATACTTTTGAAATTTTAGAAAATGAATTTAAAAAAGCTAAAGGTTCTGAAAAAGGTGAGGTGAAAGCTAAATATAAATTAGCAGAAGTTCAGTTTAGAAAATTAATTAAAATCGCAAAAAAAGATTCTACGAAACGAGCACTCGCAGTAGCTGGTGGAGTTGCAGTAATTGCAGCAATTCTTATTGCTGGAATTTTTGGACTACAATCACTACAGGCATCTGGTGCACTTGCAGGAGCTGAATCAAATATCGGCGCAAGAGTAGCAAACCTAAAAAATAGTAGAGTTCCTGATTCTGCAATTACTGATACTGGTAATCTTGGAGTTGATAGAGCTTTAGGTAGAGGAATTAAAGGTATTGCAAATTTTGCTAATGACCAAAATATAAAAGCAACTAATAAAGACTTACTGAAAACTGTTGGTGTAGGTGGTGCAGTTACTGGTGGACTTATTTCAACTAAATTAATTCAGAGATTAAAAAAAGAAGGTAGAAAAAATAAACTTATTGCTGATACTGCTCTTGCTTTAGAAAGTCTTGATAAAGTTTCTAACAAGACCGAAAAAGAGCAATAAATTGCCATTTAGTAGCTACTACTAAGTTGCTTATTATTAACAGGCAAAATATTGCCTGTTGGTTTGGAGAGCAATTTATTGCCTTGTTTGCGTTATACTAAAAATCATAGGTAAAGATAAATATATGACCTTAAACGAATTTGTAAATAAAACAACTCAGACAGGAAAACTCGTCAGGTTCTCTAAAGGACACGGTAAGAACGGCCTTGTAGTTGTTGCAAAAGACGGCGAGGGAAAACGCTATGTTCTTGAGAAATCCCTTAAAGATTATTCGAGATTTGAAGATTGGATTGGGATGCAATCCAGAACTGATGTCAGACAAACTGGTAAGTTTCATAAGACAGAAGAATATGGAATCCTTCCTTTAATTCAAATCAGAGTAAAAGTTGATAGTGAAGATCAAGACATAGACGATAAAAACAAAGAAATGGTGTTTTAATGAATAAACTAATAACAGAAATGCAAGAAAAGTCAAAAGTTGGAAACGATGAATTTATGAAACTTAAACCAAAATATATAAGTTTCATAAATGATATGATTAGTGATTTTGATTATACTGAAGTTGATGGTTTTGCAGAAATGTATGATGTAGATGAAGATACTATGAGAAAATTAATGAACCTTAATCTAAAGGTTACTGGATAGGAGATGTGCATGAGTATACTTAATGAAATGAAACAGAACTCAGGATTACAGCTTAAGGAATCTGAAATTAGTCAAGTAAAAACTATGAACGCAGAAGCAAGATTAATTGGAGCTTTCGGTGTTTTATTACGAGAACTTCAATGGATAAAAAGAGACGCTGAATCAGGTCTTGGAATAAGATCCAGAATTGGAATGGGATGTAATATTAACCCTGAAGATAGTGAAGCTCAAAAAGATGTTAATAAAACCAAACTATATAAAATTGCTATGGAAAAACTAGCTATAGTAGAATCAGAAATCAAAAAGAACTTTAGCGAAGAGGCTAAAATAACTATTGTTAAAGTTGAAAAGGATGATGACGATGGCGAAGAAACCGAAGGTTAATTTCAAACAATTGGTTAGAGATAAGCTAAAGTTTAAAACTGTGGCAAAACCAACTGAAATAAATACGATGATTAGAATAGACCCTAAAGGTTCTATTTCAATTAAGCTAGAAGATGGTAGAACAAGAGTTATTGCTAAAACTGATATGCCTTTTGAAACTCTGCTTAAACTCTTAGAGAAGAAGGATAAATAAAATGGACTTTAAAAGCATCCTTGATCAAGAGCAAATATTATTACTAGAATCTGGGGTTAGAGTTCCAAAAGGAACCAAATCAGCAAAAATTTTACACCATGATGATTTTGATGGACTTATGTCAGCGATTGCTATTGGTATGCAGTTAAAAAAACAGGGTGTTGATAAAATAGAAACCGTATTACTTCATGATAGAGATGATGAAAAAACTCAAATGAAGAAGTTGAAAAAGAGACCTGGACAAATTAATGTTGTGGTTGACTTTGATAGATTCATTGACGCGGAAGGCGCAGATAAGAAAATAGATATTCAATCAGATCATCATGCATCTGATAGAAAAAGTTCTACCGGAAAAAACTTTGACTCTAGTTTTGGCTCAGACGCAATGCACATTTCAAGTAAAATGGCTAGAGGGTTTATGAACAACACAGACCTTAAAGCGATTACTGCTGTTGACTCTGCAAAATTTGGAGACAATGTTTCCACCAATATTTACCTACAGAAAGAGCTTGGAAAGAAAGATGGATCACAGAACGCAAAAACAAGATTAGCTATTATCACATCATCTATTGTAAATCAATTAATGAGAAGTGCTAAAACTAAAAATCCTGGTGCTGTTCAATCAATTATTCAAAAAGCAATTAAACATCCAACTGTTTTAAACATTTATAAAGAAACTATGAAACATGTTGATCTTCAGAAAAAACAAGTTGAATTACTTAAAGCTTATGAAGGTAAACCATCCGGTGAAATAGACTGGGCCGCAATTGAAAGTTTTAATAAAACTGCTCCTAAACAAATGCAAATCGCAATCGACAAAGACAAAACAGGCGAAAACTTTAGGCTTAGAAAAGGCAAAGAAACTGGTAGAGGTGAAGCTCCTACCGAAGCTGAACTTGGACTGAGAAATAGAACATCACAGGTTAAGAAAAATCTTGATATTGATGATGATGGAAAAACAGAACTTAAATCAGTAGATCCAGGTGATGCTGATATGCCACCTTGGGACGTAAAAGATAAATTCAAACCAATTTCAAGACAAGAAAAATCAAGAATTTGGAATGTTTCAAGTAAAGCAGCTGAGAAAAAAGCTGGTAAAGACAAGTGGAAAGCAATGTCTAAAGAAGAACAAAAGAAATTAATCATTCCAGGTTGGAAGAAATTAATGAATGAAGTTCAGAAAGATACTCCCGGTATTCTTAGAAAAACCGAAAACGTTGCTGTTCAAAAAGATATGAAAGGAAATAGATATCTTTCGTTTGAAGATCCAAAAATTGCAGCACAAATTAGAGATTTCTGGAAGTTTTGGCAGATGTCAATGAGACCTGATTATTACGCTAAGTTTAAAAAAGCAGCAGAAGCTAAAGGTAAAAAGTTCGAACCAGAAGAGATTGATTTAGTTACTCTTGGAAAGAAAGCTATGACAATGGCTAAAGACGAAATGTTTACTGTTGCAGAATTAAAGAAAAGAGGTTTTGATAAACCCAATGAAGTAGTAGCACTTTTAAACAAAACCTTTAAACAAGACTTTGATAAGTCTGGTGGACACAAAGGAATTACAAATATTCCACATAGTGCAATTTATGGAGTTACTGCCGATAAATACGCAGCGGCTGCAAAGAAAGCAAAAGCTCTTGGAAAAAGAAAGAACCTTCCACCTGAAACTAAAAAAAGATTAGAAGCTATTGAAAAACAAATGGAAGCTAAGAAAAAATTATATTCTACATTCTTGAGAGAGTATAAAGAAAGAGTTCAGACTTTATTAACTCAAGCAGTTCAAGGTAGAGTTAATCGAACTAAATCAGCATTAACAAAAACCTTAAAAGAAGACATACTAAATAGTGTGAATTTTTAACAACCCAAAAAAAAGACACTCAATTGAGTGTCTTTTTTAATGCCTATATTAAATAAATTTTTACATACTTTCTTTAATTAATCTTGCTTCTTTATCTACAAATGCCTGAAGTGTTTGTTTTGCTTCTCTAAAGTCTCTTCTTCCAGTTATTGTATTTTCACCAAGTAATTCAACTCCGAAACTAAGAGAGGCGATAATCTTTGAGATTGCGTCTTTATTAGATTCTCGTAAAACTTTTGGGTTTTTGTCAAGTTCGATAATTGCTGCGTTTACATCTTCGACGATTGTATTAATTTTCATCTTTGCGTAAACAGAAGAAACTTCTTTACCTTCAATGAGTTTATTCTCAAACTCAGTATAGTTCCTTACAGCTCTTCCAAGCTTTTTATTAAAAGATTTATTCATATCACATTCTTCAAGTAATGCAGAAGATCTTTGTCCTGCTAAAAAAATATTATAATCTTCATCCATAAATGTATTTATAGTTTTTATTGTGTTCTTAGAATCAACAAATTCTTTTCCGAACTTTATTTCTTCAAGTAAGTTTCCAAGCGTAATATTCATCTTAAACTCCTGCGTCTATCATACGTCATTATTACCTTTACAAGACAAAGTTAGAAACTTAACGTAAAGATAACTTTAGTAATTAGTAAAGAGGCGTTATATGGCTAAATTAGGAACCATTTTAGAAATGATAAAGAAAGAGAGAGTAGTCCGAGGTGGAAACTGGAAAACAAAATATTCTTCAACCAAAAAAGGCTACAAAATCAAGAATAAAGACGGCCAAAGAACCGAAGTAAAGATGTCTACATCTGAAATAAAGAAAAGAAAAAGAGCCGCAAGAAAAGCAGCAAAAAAGAATAAAGGTAAAGCAGCTCAAATTGCAGCCAAACGAAGAAGAAGTATGGCTAAGAGATAATGGAAGACATTATCATCAAGATTGGTAAAACTGATTGGCAGTTTTTAGAAAAAGATTCCGATTCTGGTATTGTAGAAGTTGCCAATCTTGAAACAAAAGATCAATACAAGGGTTTCATTAAAACAATGAAAAGTAACGGCACTTATATAATAGAACTAAAAGAACAAATTCAGTAGGTAAATTATGGCAGGCGGTGTAATCGGGTGGATTTTAGCCAAACTAAAAAATCGCAGATACGCAATGCAAAGTACAAATGGCAAATCTCTCATCTTTGGATGCATTTACTCAATGCGTTATACTAACTATAAAATAGACCCAAATCCTCTAATTTTTGTTTTATATTCTGGGCAAAGAAGATTCGTCACTAAACAAGGCCATTATACTGATGGTATAAATACCAACTACTTAAATTACTCAGACAAAGCATGGTTCGCCAGAATGCTTTATTTACTTAAAAAAGGTAATCAGCGGATGAACCCAAGATTATTTTATAGATTTTTAAAATTAAATAGACCTAACATTATAAAAACAGCATATAGAAGATACCATACTTCAATGATAGCAAACCCAAGAATGGTTTCCGCTGGATTTACTCATTTAGGGAAACTAATCTACCCGTCCAGCTTTCCTTGGATTGTTGGATTAAACAAAACGTTAGAACCACAGATGCAAAACTTAACGGGTGTTCAGATAGCTTATTCACAAGATGAATTATCTAACAGAATAAATCAGACTTTAAATTCTGTTCCTATTCACAGGCAAACTGTATCAGCGACTAGACCTGCGACGACGCAGAGAATTATTTAATATTTTTCTTTATTAGGTTAAGAATAGAACCATTTTTCTTTTTCATTTCAGCTTTGAAATCTGCTGGTGTTATTTTTGCTATTATTGATTTGAGTTTCTTGGTGGAGACTTTATCTCCAATCATTTTCTTTATATCTTTGAATTTCATTTTGTATTCCTTATATATAACATTACCTTTCTAAAATGAAAAGATAACTATAGAGGAACATAATGGCAAAACCAATATTCAAAGCAGAAAAATCATTTCACGTAAGTGCTGGAGAATTATCAACTTATGGTATTCTTCCTATGTCGCCTTGGGTTGAAATTCAATTTAGAACAAATATTACAGCGACAGAAGAAGTAAATCTTTCAAAAGCTAAGCCTTCAGATACTAATGAATGGACTACAGTTACTTTTAGAAAACCTAATTCTAATTATGTTCCTCCTACAAAATCTGGAGATACAAGTTCTTTAAAATTTGATAATTTCTTTGAGAACTTAACACTAGAAGATAACGGTGGTGTTGTTAAATGTAGTATGCAGCTATTCGATAAAGACCTTGAAAGGTTAGAAAACATTGTAATCAAATCAGTTATCGCTACAAAGGGTGGAAATGATTTAGCAACTAAAAGACTTGATAAAGTTCCTGCTAAATCAATTTTAGAATTTATGCCTAATCCTTCCAACAATATAAATTTTCGTGTTAGATTTGGATATTCAGATCCAGTTGAAAGTGATAGAATAAAAAGACCTGCTCTTATGTCTTCTCCGGAATGGAAGGATAGAACTAAAAAAGGCCATCATGGAAACATTTACTTAAAAAGTCCTTGGATTTATTTTATGATGATGGGATTAAACTTCAACTTAACGAAAAAAGGTTTAGTTGCAAACGTAGAAGGTATTTCAATTTCTAATTCTTTTTTAGATAAAACAAAAATAATTAAACGTTTTGCGTTGATGAAAGGAACCCCTCAATTTTTATTCAAGAGAATAGCTGAACAAATGTATTTAGCTACCGGAGGAAGGGTTCAGGTAGTAGATACGTCACTTGCTGGTAGTACTGGAAATATAGTTGGAGAACCAGTAATTCCAGAAGGAAGTGCAAATGTTGGAATAAATGTTGATTATGGAGAACCAAGTGATTTACCTATCCAATGGGCTGTAGAGCCAAAAGAAGGTGAAGATACTTTTCCTGAAAATTTATCTGATAAAGACAGAAAAGACTTAGAGGAAAGTTCAAAGTGGTTAAACATCAGTTTGTCTCTTGGAGGAGAACCAAGATATGAAATTGATGAGAACGGAGTTAGAACTTCTAATATTATAAACGAATTCATGTCATTAAAAGAACTACTTAATGATTTTATAAGCAAGGTTCCTGCTATTCTTAGAAACAAAGAAAACAATACTTATATAACAGATGCAGAAAAAGTCAAAGAGATTATTGATAACAAAAACAATAAATATGACCCAACAGTCTTTGAACCAATTCCTTATACTTATTCTATTAATGAACAAACTTGGGATGTTGAGAAAGGTGCTAAAACTGATACTGTTGTAGTTATTCGTTTCTTCTATAGAAGATTAGATAACACAAAACAAGGTTTTGTGAGAAGTTACGATTACATGAATTCTCCAAGAAGTATCATCACAAACTTTAATGTAAAAAATAAATTAGATTTTATTCAGTTAAACCAAAGTATTATAGTTAAAGGAAATGAAGTTGATGTTTTATTATCAGCTCCAGCTGAAAGCGCTGCTGAAAATGAAGGTTCAGCTCCAGCTAATGTATCTGAAACTTTCTATGACCAATTAAACAGTAATAATTTTACACTTGTTAATAAAGTTGTTGAAAATACGGGAGATAGCAATGCTAATATTATTGCTAATAAAGTAATACAAAATATGAACCAAGGAATATTCTATGGTAATGTAGAAATTCTTGGAGATCCATTCTATTTGTTCGATGCAACCCTTCAACCATTTCAATACTATATAAGATTAAATGTTTATAGAAATTATAATGAATACAATACATCCATATCTAATCAGAAGATTTTGAATCCTAGTTATTTGACTGGATATTATTTAATAAAGAAGATAACTCATACTTTAGGGAGCAATGGATTTAAGACAACACTAGACGTTCAGAGATATCCTACTACTGGTATTGAAGATTTGTCATAATAAATTCTAATTGAAAAGATAATAGAAACAACATCCTGGAGCAAATATGGCTGGTTCTGTAGACCTATTTTTAAATATCAACAATAGTTTAAGTGAAAACCTCGCTTCAGCTGAAGATTCTATGA
>QMPG01000002.1 GCA_003648455.1 Bacteroidota bacterium | reverse complement strand
CATATAAATTTATCCAAATTTTCTTGAATTATCCCGATAGTACTTCAAAAATTTGGATAAATTTCTAAAGAAAAATAATTGAAGCTGTGATAATATCTTATATCGAACTCAGGTTATTAGTAAGCAGAATTTTTAATCCCGAAGTATCGGAATTTCGCTATCGCTCAACTTTAAACTTTGAACTTTAAACCTTACAAACTAAGATACACCTCAAGAAGTTTTGTCTTCTCATTAGGCATTAGCAAAATATTTTCAAGAACAGCAGGTAAGAGAACCGTTTCACCTTTTGAAATTTTTATTTCATTATTCTCATTGTATTTTATCGAATAAGAGCCCTCAATACACATGTATATTACAAACGAATCTAATTCATTATAATCTTTTTCAATCTCCTTATCAAACTCAAGAATATTTGTTGTAAAATATTGACAATTAATTAAGTTAGAACTCTTATTGATTTTTTTTGTATATTTTGTTTTATAATTATTATGATGAGAAAAGTCTAAAGCATCAACAGCAAGATCTGTGTGTAATTCACGCGATTTCCCATTAGCATCTTTTCTGTTCCAATCAAAAATTCGGTAAGTAACATCTGATGTTTGTTGAATTTCTGCTAAAAGAATGCCTTTGCCTGTCGCATGAACTCTTCCGGCAGGTATAAAAAACACATCATCAGTACTTACATCTTCAAAATTTAGGATTTCAGTTAAAGTGTTGTTCTTTAGGTGTTTGAGATATGTGGTTTTACTAATTTCTTTATTGAAGCCTGAAATTAGTTGAGCTCCTTTTTCAGCATTAATAATATACCACATTTCTGTTTTCCCATTAGTATTATGCCTTTCTTGGGCAAGCTCATCATTTGGGTGAACCTGAACAGATAAATTGTCATTAGCATCAATAAATTTTATAAGAAGAGGAAATTCATCTCCAAATTTTTCAAAAACAGTATCCCCAACAATATCGCCCATGTAAACTTCAATAATTTCTTGTAAATTATTATCCTTTAAAAACCCATTTTCAACAACTGAGATATTGTTTTTAACACATGATATTTCCCAGCTTTCACCACAATTATCTATATTAGAAATGTTTTTATTTAAAAATGTTTTAATTTTTGTGCCCCCCCAAATTTTTTCTATGTAGATAGGTTTGAATTTTAATGGATATAAGTTCATTTTATTATTTTAAATTTATAAAAAAAAAGATTATTTTTAGACAATTTTAAATTGTTTAAATACAAAAATACAAAAAAATAGCATATGTTAATAATTGGTATTGCAGGAGGAACAGGTTCCGGAAAAACTACAGTAGTAAAAAAGATTGTTGATAGCTTACCTAATGGAGAAGTAGCCGTGTTATCACAAGATTCATATTACCGTGATAATAGTGACATGCCTTTAGAAGAAAGACAAAAAATTAATTTTGACCATCCAAAAGCATTGGAATTTGGATTATTAATTGATCATCTTAAAAAGTTGAAAGAAGGAATTTCTATCGAAGAACCAATATATTCTTATTTAACTTGCACTCGTTCACATGAAACAGAGACCGTTTTTCCTAAAAAAGTTATTATTGTTGAGGGGATATTAATTTTGACAAACAAGGAGCTAAGAGATTTATTTGACATTAAAGTTTTTGTTCATGCCGATCCTGATGATAGACTTATAAGAGTAATAAAACGTGACACTATTGAAAGAGGTCGTTCTGTCGATGTTGTGCTTGACCGTTATCATAAATCTGTTAAACCAATGCACGAAGAATTTATTGAACCTTCTAAAACTTATGCAGATTTAATTTTGCCACAAGGTGGGAATAATTTGGTTGCTATAAATATTTTGACTTCAATTATTAAAATGAATCTTCAGAAGCAAGAAAAGTGATATTGATAAATTTGTTTTTATTAATCATTACAAATAGAGCAAAAAAGAAATAGCACATAAAATATTTACTTACTAAGTTAATATAAGATGCTTGATAAAATAAATGAAAATAATATTTTGTTTCTCGATATTGAGACCGTTCCTCAATGTGAATACTATGATAATTTAGATGAATTTAAAAAAAAATTATGGAACAAAAAAGCATCTCATTTATATAATAATGACGATAAATCATCGGCAGAACTATATCAACGCGCAGGAATTTATGCTGAATTTGGTAAAATTGTTTGCATATCGGTTGGCTTTTTAAATTCAAAATCAGGGAACAAACATCTTCGTTTAAAATCATTTTATGGTGATGACGAAAAAATAATTCTAAAAGAATTCATAGCTTTGTTAAATAAACATTTTTACCGCAAGGAACATCTTTTGTGTGCTCATAATGGTAAAGAATTTGATTTTCCTTATTTGTCGCGACGTATTTTAATTAATGGATTAAAGCTTCCCAAATTATTAGATATTGCCGGTAAGAAACCATGGGAAGTTAAACACCTCGACACACTTGAGTTATGGAAGTTTGGAGATTATAAACATTATACTTCTTTAAATTTATTAACCAATATTTTTAATATACCATCGCCAAAAGACGATATTGATGGGAGTGAGGTTGCGGGCGTTTATTGGGTTGATAAAGACCTTAAACGAATTGCTAAATATTGCCAAAAAGATGTTATTGCTCTTGTGCAGCTGTTTTTGCGTTACAAAGGTGAAAATTTAGTTAAAGAAGAAAACATTGAAATTATTTCTGATTTAAACTAAAGTCTAAAATGTTTTGAATAATTAGTTTAGGATGTTCAATATGCAACCAATGCGTTGCATTTTTTATTGTTATAATTTGAGAATTTTTAAAAATGTTTTTTATCAAAGCATAATCGCTTTCTAAAATGTAATTTGAGTTTTCAGCCTTAATAAATAAACAGGGAGAATTATTTGATAAGCTTTGTTCGTTCTCTATGCCATTCATTATTTGTTGCAAATTTTTATTTATTGCTTTAATATTTATTTTCCATAAAAATTTTTTGCTTTTATCTCTGTAAATATTTTTAAGTAGAAATTTTTTATAATTAATTGGAATATCTGCCTTCGAAAATTCTGTTGCAATATCTTTTCTATTATCAAATTTAGAAATATCAAAGTTCAATAAAGCATTTATAACTTTTCGATGTTCATTTGATTTTATATCATCATCAAAAGAGTATTTTCTTGGTGCAACATCGAGAATTATCATTTTTTTTATTCGCTCGGGATAACGAACAGAAAAGTTCATAATTATTTTTCCACCCATAGAGTGACCTACAAGAACAGCTTTTTCTATTGATTGAGAATTCATAAATTCTATAAGGTCGTTTGTCATAACATGGTAGTTATGTTCATCGTTGTGTGGCGATTGCCCATGATTACGAATGTCAGGTATAAACACCTGAAATGTTTTTGCCAACTCTTTCCCAATACTTACCCAGTTATCCGAACATCCATATAACCCATGTAAAATAATTAATGGATATCCTTCACCGTATTTCCGATAGAAAAGTTTCATAATTTCTCAATTTCTCAACTTCACAATTTCACAACCTCACTTCAAAAGTCTCAAATACATCTGAATAGTATTCTCTAAACCTAAATATAAAGCTTCCGAAATAAGAGCGTGTCCAATAGATACTTCAATCAGACCGGGAATATTATCATAGAAATATTTAAGGTTATCAAGGCTTAAGTCATGACCTGCATTAATGCCTAATTCGAGTTCGTTTGCACAATTAGCAGCAGTTATAAAGGGCTTAATTGCTTCTTTCTTATTTATATTATAATTTTCAGCATAAGGCTCAGTATATAATTCAATTCTGTCGGTTTTAGTTTCAAGAGCGCCAATTATATTGTCAAGATTAGTATCAACAAAAATCGATGTACGTATGTTATTTTCTTTCAACTCGGCAATAATATCTGACAAAAAACTTTTGTTTTTAATAGTATCCCAGCCGGCACTTGAAGTTAAGGCTTCGGGAGGGTCAGGCACTAATGTTACCTGATTTGGCTTCACTTTGTTAACCAAATCTATAAAGTTTCTTGATGGATAACCCTCAATATTAAATTCAGTTGTTATTATTGGTTTAATGTCGTAAACATCCTGATATCTAATATGACGCTCATCAGGGCGTGGATGAACGGTAATACCTTCAGCACCAAAATTTTGACAATTTATTGCAGCTTCTAAAACATTTGGAACATTTCCGCCACGAGCATTTCTTAATGTGGCTATTTTATTTATATTTACACTTAATTTAGTCATAACTTTAATCTCAGAATAAAAATTATTAAATTTGTTAAAGTTTACAAAATTAACAGTTTTTTTTTATAAAGATAATTTATGTTAGCTAAAGATTTAATTTCTGACACAATACCGGCTTTACATACTTCTGATACAGCTATAACGGCTTTAAATTGGATGGAGATATTTAAAATATCACATTTGCCAATTGTTAATAATAAAGAATTATTGGGATTAATTTCTGATGTAGATATTTATGATTTGAATAATCCTGAAGAAGCGGTTGGAAATCATGAATTATCATTGACAAGGCCTTTTGTATATCAAAATCAACATATTTATGAAGTTATTGAAATTGTTTCGCGTTTAAAACTAACAGTTATTCCTGTTCTTAATGAAGATAAAGAGTTTTTAGGTTTAATTAATTTAAATGATTTACTTCACTATTTTTCATCGTTAATGGCAATTCAAAACCCCGGAGGAATTATTATTATTGAATTAAATGTTAATGATTACTCGTTAAGCGAAATTGCTCAGATTATTGAAACTAATGATGCAAAAATCTTAAGCCTATACATTGATTCGCATCCCGATACCATGAAACTCAACATAACAATTAAAATTAATAAATCAGATTTAACATCAATACTTCAAACTTTTGAACGTTATAATTATAATATTAAAGCTACTTTTATGGAAAATAACGAGTTAGATGATTTGTATAAAGACAGGTATGATTCGTTTATAAAATTTTTAGATATTTAGACCCCATTGGTTAATGACAAAATCCATTCTTTTAATATTCTTTTCAACCATAATTGGCAATATTTTTGCACAAAATAGCTCATCTAATAATATTGATGCTTCTATTGATACCAACCAAATAATTATATCAAATATTTATATAAAAGGAAATAAAGTAACAAAAAAACGTATTGTTTTGCGTGAATTGAAATTTAAAGAAAATGATACAATCTCAAAAAACAATCTCGCAAAGTTGATAAAAAGAAGTAAAGAAAATCTTTTAAACATTTCATTATTTAATTATGTATCAATCAAAACATCTTTTGTTAATAAAAGCAACATCAATATTTTTATAAATTTAGAAGAAAGGTGGTATTTATGGCCATACCCGATATTTGAACATGCCGATAGAAATTTAAGTTCATTTATTCATAATAAAGATTGGGATAGAATTAATTATGGATTATTTGTTTTAAAAAATAATTTTAGAGGAAGAAACGAAATCTTAAAAATTAAAGCTCGTTATGGCTATAAAGAACAATACTTGATAAATTATAAAATTCCTTATATCGACAAAAAAGGGAAAAACGGAATTGAAACAAACTTCGCTTATTTTCGACAAAAAGAAATTGCATTTAACACAATTAACAATAAATTACAATTTTATCAGTCAGATAATTATATTAGAGAAATAATTGATGCTTCAGTATCTTATTCTTACAGACCACGATGGGATAATTCACATTTGTTTAAATTAGAATATAAAAATGTAAGTATTACTGATACAATAACAATTTTAAATAGTGATTATTTGGGAGATAGAAGAGACAATATTTTTTATTTTAATTTTGTTTACCGTTTTACAAGCGATAAAAGAGATTCAAAAGTATATCCATTAAAAGGATATGTTTATAGAATCTCAGCAACAAAATTTGGACTTTTTAAAAATCCCGATGTAAATATATTTTATTTAGATGCTGTTTATAGTAAGTATTGTAAAATAAGTAATAAGTTTTATTTCAATTCAGGTTTAAAAATAAAAAAATCGTTAAAAAATGATAATATTTATTTTGAAAAACAAGCATTAGGATATGATGATTTTCTTCGTGCATTTGAATATAATGTAATTGATGGTAATGATTTTTTCCTTTTTCGAAACAATTTCAAATATGAGTTAGTTAAACCCAGAATTAAACAATATGAATTTATTCCAAGTAGTAAATTTAATAAAATACATTATTCTGTATATTTAAATTTATTTTTTGATTCCGGTTATGTTAACGATAATATTTATGATGTAAGTAACACTATGGTAAAAGAATTTTTATATAGTGGGGGAATAGGAATAGATTTTGTAACTTACTACGATAAAATAATTAGATTTGAGTATTCTGTAAATAAGTTTGGGAATAATGGATTTTTTATTCATTTTGGTGCCCCAATTTTTATAAACAAAAAGACTACAAATATTGGCAGATTATAACTATAGACAAATAAATTGAATGAATATAAAATGAATTTAGAATTAACCATTAATATTTTTATTACATAGATATTATTTTTGTCTTGTAGTATTTTTAAATAAAAAAATTGTAATTCTTAATTCCTATTTACCTTTATCTTGAAAAAATAAACAGATGAAAATTGCTATATACGGACGCACATTAAAAGAAGATTTTTACATAAGCTTTCAAGAACTATTGCAAAAGATGAAAGCCAATAAAATTGAAATAATAATATATCAACCATTGTATGATTGTGTTGTTAATAAATTACCATTTGAATTAAATATAAGTGGCGTTTTTAATTCACACAACGACATTAATGACGTTGATTTTATGTTCAGTATAGGAGGTGATGGTACTTTTTTGGAAACAATATCATTGGTGAGAAACAAAAATATTCCAATCGTGGGTATAAATACAGGTCGATTAGGTTTTTTATCAGATATTTCCAAAGATGAAATATCAACCGCAGTTGATAATTTTTTAGAAAATAAATATACAATAGAAAAAAGAGCACTTCTGCAATTAAATACTACAAATCAGCAGTTTAAAGAATTTAATTATGCCTTGAATGAAGTAACTATTCATAAGAAAGATACATCATCTTTAATAACTATACATGTTTATATAAATAATGAATATTTAAATTCATATTGGGCAGATGGATTGGTTATTTCAACACCAACAGGGTCTACAGCATATTCAATGAGCTTAGGAGGACCAATTGTTGTGCCAAATTCCCAAAATTTTATTATTACACCAATAGCATCACATAATCTAACAGTAAGACCTATTGTAATACACGATAGTAATGTTTTGAAAATTAAAGTCGAAGGAAGAAGTAAGAAATTTTTAGTTTCATTAGATTCTAAATCTTTGCTTGTAGATTCTGATGTAGAGCTTACAATAAAAAAAGCACAATTTTCAATAAATATATTAAAATTTAAAAATAAAACATTTTTTACTACATTGCGCAATAAATTGATGTGGGGTATTGATAAAAGAAATTAGACAATTCATAAAATATTTACGTATGTTCATTGATTTTTTTTTAAAAAATCAACCTGCTTTTTGAAAAAAAGTTAAATATTGTTATTTTTACGTTTACTTTAAATAAATTTTTGAAAAATAATATAATGAAAAATAAGTTTTGTTTGTTTATAATATTGCTATTTATCATAACGCCTAATGTAAAAGGACAAAGAAGAAGTTGGAAAAGAACACGATATGAAGCAATTGCAGGAATTGGAGTTGCAAATTTTTTGGGAGAATTAGGAGGCTCAGGTAAAGTTGGTCAAGGCTATTATCATGATTTTCAATTTTCGCAATCACGCCCACTTTTTAATGTAGCAATGAGGTATAAAATATTTGAGCTTTTAGCTGCAAAGGTAGGCTTATCATATGGTTATCTTCATGGTAGTGATGCTACAACAAACAATATATACCGACACGACAGAAATTTAAAATTCCGTTCTCCAATTATTGAATTAAGTTCTCAATTAGAGTTTTCAAT
The DNA here is from genome assembly GCA_003648455.1 of Bacteroidota bacterium. The sequence continues at coordinate 26,937 of QMPG01000002.1, read as the reverse complement.
TATTAAAGAACCTGTTAAACATAGATATAGCTTAAGAAGATCAAGAAAATTTAATATAAGAAGTTTGCAAATAAACACATATCTTTTTGCCGGTGTTGCAGGTTTTTGGTTTAACCCTAAGGGCAAAGACGATGGTCCTGATGGAGACGGTAAATGGCATTCACTACAACCTTTAGGTACAGAAGGTCAGGGACTAATTGAAACACGAGAAAAGTATCATAGAGTTCAAATGTCAATACCATTAGGAATAGGTTTTAAATATGCAATAAGCAGAAAATTAAGCATTGGTTTAGAATATGGAGGTCGTTTTACGTTTACCGATTATATTGATGATGTTAGTACAACCTACGTAGATAATGCTTGGTTAGTTCAAGAACGTGGCGAATTAGCAGGTCGTTTGGCTAATCCTGGTTTAGAAGAGTTGAACGGATATGTTTATCAAGCTGGAGACCAGAGAGGTAATCCAAATAATAATGATTATTATATGTTTACAATTGTTTCTCTTTCTTATAAATTGTATACAGGCCGTAATGGAATGCCCAAATTTTAATTTTTTTTAAAATTATTTATTTGTATTATTGTATACAAAAAAGTATTACAATCTATTATGGCCAAAAAAATATTTATATATATATTATTTTTTCTTATTTTTTTACCATCCCTTTCAAAAGCACAACGTTGGAAGAAAAAACCATATGAGTTCATGTATGGACTTGGTTTTACAAATTTTAATGGAGATGTTGGGTCACCGGCAAATACAGGACTAAATAAATATTATTGGTTTCATTTAGCATCAACTCGCCCTGTTTTTTTTGTTGGTGGACGATATTATTTTTTAGATCGTGTAAGTGTTAGGTTAAGTCTTATGTATGGTTGGTTAACTGCAGATGACCATGAAAGTGGCGCAGCATGGACTGGTCGAAATCTAAATTTCAGGTCAAGTATTATTGAAACATCATCTCAAATAGAATTTTTAATTATTAAAGAAAAACGAAAAAGAAACATATATTATAATATTCGTGGTTCAAGAAGCAAATTAGCAAATATTAATATACCCACATATCTTTTCGTAGGAGTAGGAGGATTTTATTTTAATCCTAAAGGAAAGTATAGAGGTGATTGGTATAGTTTACAACCTCTTTGCACAGAAGGTCAAGGATTACCCGGTGGAGAAGATAAGTATCATAGGATTTCATTATCTATTCCTTTTGGAATAGGTTTTAAGTATAAAATTGCAGATTATACATATCTGGGGTTTGAAGCAGGTTATCGTTATACTTTTACCGATTATATTGACGATGTTGGCGGTAAATATTATGATACTAATGCAATTAGAAATGCTTATGGCATAGAAGCAGCAGCATTGTCATTTAGAGCCCACCCTGATGATAATATTAAGCCTGGTTATAATCCAGGAGGTGCTACTAAAGGAGGACCTTATGTTGATACTTATCAGTTTTTTATATTCAATATTACACACAAACTTAAAAAAGGGAGAAAAGGATTACCAAAGTTCACTCCAACATTTTAATTTTTGATTTTAATTTTTGCTAATAATAATATACATTTGTCGATAAAATAATTCTTATTATAAGATCGTTTAAATGATGTATTGTTTTGATAAATTTATGAATTTGTTTTGCTCATTTATTTCTCAAAATTAAATACCTCATATTGAATAAGCATTGATATTCTTATTTGAAATTAAAATTTTTATGAAGAAAATATATATATCATTTTTGTTAATATTTATCTCCACTTTTTCTTATTCTCAAAGAGAATCTTTTTTTAAATCCAAATTACAAGCAATTTCAGAATCACAAAGAAATGCTGTTGTTGGAGTTTTTGTTGGGGGTGCATATTATTTAGGAGAAATTAATTTATCAAAGCAATTTTATGATACTCAATTAGCTTACGGAGGATTTTATAGGTATGATATAAATAAACGCTATTCTGCAAGATTAAATATTCTTTACATGAATTTGGCGGCAGATGATAACGATTTTGACAGCCAATATCAGAAAGATAGAAGTCAACAAATGGAAACAAACATTTTTGATGTAACTCTTCAAGCGGAATTTAATTTTTTGCCTTACCAACAAACAAATAGAAAAAAGGATAATTATACACCCTTTGTTACAGCAGGAATTACTTATTATTTAAAAAATTTTGGTTTTGGAAGTATTCTCGATAACCTTGCAATACCTTTTGGATTTGGCTTCAAATATTGTATTAACAAACAAATTGCTATAGGGACAGAATGGAATTTTAGAAGAACTTTTAGAGATAATCTTGACTTTGAAAATCCAGAGCCAAGCCAATCACAGAAGCAATTTGGATACCAGCATGACAAAGATTGGTATTCATTTGCCGGAATTTTTTTAACATATAAATTCAAAACATATACAAGTTGTCCTGCTTTTGATTAAATTTGCCTCAATAAAAAAAATCTATGTCAGTTAAAGATAAGCTCAATAAAGAAAAATTGCCCAAACACGTTGCTATTATTATGGACGGTAATGGCCGATGGGCAAAAAAAAGAGGAAAAGCCCGTGTTTTTGGTCATAAAAAAGGAGTTGAAACTGTTCATAAAATTGTAGAAGCTGCCAGAGAAATAGGAGTTGAATATTTAACTCTTTATGCGTTTTCTACTGAAAATTGGAATAGACCTAAAGCTGAAGTAGACTCTTTAATGATGTTGTTAGTTTCAACAATAAAATCTGAAATTAATACACTAATTAAAAATAATGTTCGTTTATTAACAATAGGAAATTCAAATGATCTTCCTAAAAAAGTAAATAAAAAGATTAACGAAGCTATTGATAAGACAAAAAATAATACTGGTTTAAATCTTGTTATTGCTTTAAGTTACAGTTCTCGATGGGAAATAATTAACGCAGTTAAGAATATTGGCAATCAAATTCAACAAAAGAAAATTAATGTTGAAGACATTAATAATGAATTATTTGACAAATTTTTAACAACATCAAAAATCCCGGATCCTGAATTGTTAATAAGAACAAGTGGAGAATATCGAATAAGCAATTTTTTATTATGGCAAATAGCTTATTCCGAATTATATTTTACAAACAAGCTTTGGCCTGATTTCGAAAAAGAAGATTTTTTTGAAGCCATAAGCAATTATCAAAGTCGTGAAAGACGATTTGGTAAAACAAGTGAACAAATTCATTAATTTATTAAAAAATAAAGAATGCCAAAAAAAAATATTTTTGTTGCTGTATTGTTAATTTTAACTATAAATTTATTTTCACAGGAAACAATCAATTCAAAATTATCTTCAATAGAATATTCCAATCCCCAAAAATATGAAATTGGAGGTATTACTATTTCAGGAGTTAAATATTTAGACCATAATGCTTTAATTCATCTGTCTGGATTAAAAGTTGGTAGTATTATATCTGTCCCGAGTGAAGATATATCAGAAGCAATAAAAAAATTGTGGAAGCAGGGCTTATTTTCAGACATAAAAATTACTGCAACAAAAATAATTAGCGATAAAATTTTTCTTGATATTTATTTAAAAGAAAGACCCAGACTATCAAAATTTGCATTTTCGGGTGTTAAAAAAGGTGAAGCAACCGATTTGCGTGACGAAATTAAGCTCATTAGAGGCAGTCAGGTAACAGATAATGTTATCAATAACACAATTAACACAATAAAGAAATTTTATATCAACAAAGGATTTTTGAATGTCGAAGTAAATATTTCTCAAAAAGAAGATACTTTAATTGGGAATAGTGTTATTCTAAAAATTAATGTTGATAAAAAAAATAAAGTAAAGATAAATGACATTGTTTTTGAAGGAAACAACGTTTTATCAAGCGTTAAACTAAGAAGGGCAATGAAAGAGACGAAAATAAAACGATGGTTCCGTTTATTTAAAGCCTCAAAATTTATAAGCTCTAATTACGAAGAAGATAAAAATAAAATAATAGCAAAATATAATGAGAATGGTTATCGTGATGCTAAAATTGTTACTGATACTGTTTATCCTTTCGATGATAAAACCATTCAGATAAAAATGAAAATAAAAGAAGGCGATAAATATTATTTTAGAAACATTGCTTGGATTGGTAATACAAAATATAACAGTGAATTTTTAGACAGAGTTTTAGGTATTAAAAATGGAGATGTTTATGACGAATCTATTTTGAATAAAAAACTTTTTGTTGATGATAATGCAGTTAGTTCTTTATATTTAGATAATGGATACTTATTTTTCTCTGTTACTCCGGTTGAAGTAATGGTTGAAAACGATTCAATAGACTTAGAATTGCGTATTTATGAAGGTAAGCAAGCAAGAATTAATAAAGTAACAGTTACAGGAAATACTAGAACTCACGACCATGTTGTTAGAAGAGAAATTAGAACAAAACCCGGTCAATTATTTAGTCGTTCAGATATTATTAGAACAAATAGAGAATTGGCAACATTGGGTTATTTCGATCCTGAAAAATTAGACGTTCGTCCTGTTCCCAATCCTGCAAACGGAACTGTTGATATTGAATATGTTGTTGAAGAAAAAGCATCTGACCAGATTGAATTGTCAGGTGGATGGGGTGGAGGAATGGTAATTGGTACCTTAGGTCTAACATTTAATAATTTTTCTGCAAGAAATTTATTTAATGGAAAAGCATGGAGACCATTACCATCAGGAGACGGACAACAATTATCTATTCGCGCTCAAACAAATGGAACATTTTATCAAGCATACAGCATGTCGTTTGTAGAGCCATGGTTAGGAGGTAAGAAACCTAATTCATTGTCTGTTTCAATTTATCACACTATCCGAACATTAGGTAATTATATTTACCAAACAGACCAACGAATGAAAGTATCAGGTCTTTCTGTTGGTCTTGGAAGAAGACTTAGCTGGCCTGACGATTTTTTTACATTATCTAACAGTATTTCTTATCAACGTTATGATTTGCATAATTATGATTATTATATTTTTTCTAATGGTACTTCAAATAATATTAGCTTAAGCACAACATTCTCTAGGAATTCCGTTGATCAACCAATATACCCACGAAGAGGATCTTTATTTTCATTATCATTACAATTAACTCCTCCATATTCGTTATTTAACGATAAGGATTATTCAGATATGGACACAGATGAGAAATATAATTGGATTGAGTATCATAAATGGAAATTTAAATCAGCATGGTACACAACATTAGTAGATAAATTAGTTTTATATACAAATGCAGAATTAGGATATTTAGGATATTATAATAAAACCATTGGACCATCTCCATTCGAAAGTTTCCAACTTGGTGGCGATGGCTTATCCGGATATAATATGTATGGAACAGAAACAATTGCATTAAGAGGTTACGATAACGGAAGTAATAATAGAGGTTCGTTAACACCTAGCAATGGAGGAAATCTTTATACAAAATATACAGCAGAAATTCGATATCCGGTATCATTAAATGCTTCGGCAACAATATATGTTTTGACTTTTGCTGAAGCAGGAAATGCTTGGTATGATATTAAAAATTATAGCCCTTTTAACGTGAAACGCTCTGTAGGTGTAGGTGTGAAATTCTTTTTACCAATGCTTGGCATGTTAGGTCTTGATTGGGGATATGGTTTTGATGAAATTCCGGGACAACCCGATGCTAATAAAGGACAATTTGCATTCTCAATAGGACAGAGGTTCTAGAGTTAAAAGTAGAAGGTTGTCTAACAATAATGATAATAGCTGAATATAAACTTAACATTAAAATATTAAATAAATGAAAAAGTTAATTTTTTTAATTACTATTCTTTTATTTTCAGTATTAAATTCTTTTTCACAAAAGTATGCTTATGTAAATACTGATTATATTTTAAGTAATATTCCAAAATATGAATCAGCTCAAGAGCAATTAAATCTTATTTCTAATGAATGGCAAAAAGAAATAGAAGATTTATATAATGAACTTGATAAAATGAATAAGGAATACCTAGCAGAAGAAGTTTTGTTAACGGATGAAATGAAAGTAAGCAGGAAAAAACAAATAACAGAAAAAGAAAAAAAAGTACGAGATTTACAAAAAAAGCGTTTTGGACAAAACGGAGACCTCTTTAAAAAGCGACAAGAGCTTATAAAACCCATACAAGATGATATTTTTAATGCTATTAAGGAACTTGCAGTAGAAAGTAATTATGCTGTTATATTCGATAGTGCAGGAAGCTTAAGTATGTTATATACAGATCCAAAATATGATAAAAGCGATGAAATATTAAAAAAGCTTGGATTTGAAAATTAATTTTTATATTTGTAAATAATTTAAACTCACATAAAGAATTATGTTTAATTTTAAGGAAGATGTTTAATTTCTCTTATTGAGAAAAATTGTCGATAATTTTTTATGACAAAATGTGAGTTGCATTTATCCTTAGAAAAAACAAAAATTAAATAATGAAAAAGTTAAGTGTATTAATTTTAATTGCAGTTTTATTTTTTAGTTCAAATACTTTTGCACAAAATTATAAGTTTGGACATATTGATGCTTCTCAATTAATTCAAGCAATGCCTGATAGAGAAAAAGCAAAAACAGAATTACAATCTTATGCAAAGCAACTAGAAGATCAGTTGGGTGAGATGCAAAAAGAAATGCAAAGTAAACAACAGGATTATTTAGCTCAAAAAGATACAATTAGTGATTTGATTCGACAAATGAAAGAAGAAGAGTTACAAAGCTTGTATCAAAGAGTTCAAACTTTTCAACAAACAGCTCAACAAGATTTGCAAAAAAAGGAAAGTGACTTAATGCAACCTATAATTGAAAAAGCTAGAAATGCAATAAAAGAAGTTGGTGAAGAAAATAAGTTTACTTACATTTATGACACAAGTGCCGGAGTTCTTTTATATTGGTCACCCGATAGTAAGGATGTTATGCCCCTTGTTAAAAAGAAATTAGGAATACAATAAGATTTGAATTAAAGACCATCCAAAAGATGGTCTTTGTCTTTTATGGTTATTCATTTTATATGGATATGAAAGAATCAAGACCGATTGGTATATTTGATTCAGGAGTTGGAGGATTAACTGTTTGGAAAGAAATAATTAATATTTTACCAAACGAATCAATAATTTACTGTGCTGACAGTAAGAACTGTCCCTATGGTCCAAAATCTGAAGAAGAAATTATTAACCTTTCAATAAAGAATGTAGAATTTTTATTGTCTAAAAATTGCAAAATTATTGTTGTAGCTTGCAATACAGCAACAGCAGCAGCAATCGACATACTAAGAGAAAAATACAAAACTCCGTTTATCGGAATGGAGCCAGCTGTGAAACCCGCCGCATTAAAAACAAAAACCGGTCATATAGGAATACTTGCAACACAAGGAACTTTTAACGGAAGATTATTTAAAGAAACAAGCCGTAAGTATGCTGAAAATATTGAAATGAATATTCAAATTGGAGCAGGGCTTGTTGAATTGGTTGAAAATTTAAAATCAGATTCGATAGAAGCAGAAAATTTATTGAAAAAGTATATTAATCCTATGATAAAAGATAATGTTGACCAGATTGTTTTAGGTTGTACTCATTATCCTTTTTTTTATAATAAAATTAAGAAGATGGTAGGAGAAAAGGTCTCTGTTATTAATCCATCAATTGCCGTTGCTAAACATACTAAAAATCAAATTGTTAGTAATAAATTAAGAGCTGACAAGAAGAATGTTTACTATGAGTTTTATACAACGGGTGATATTGAAACCGTTAAAAAAATTGTAAAAAAAATATCAAATAAAAAGGCAATATCCTATTATTCAAGTACCTGCGAAAAATAAAAAAAATGCAAGATAAAATTTAATTTTACTAATACAAACGTTTTTAGACGTAAGTTTTATTTTATTTAACATATAAAAAAAACACAAATTATTATTTGACATATTACAAAATCAATTACTTTTACATTATAATTAGATTGTTTTTTATTATTAATTTTTTAATAAATAATTTTAGTTTTAAATCAATTAAAAATAGATATGGATGCTAAATCAAACGTCGATGAAATTCAGGATGTAGTAATACGTTTTTCTGGAGATTCAGGCGACGGAATGCAATTAACAGGTTCTTTATTTTCAGACACTGCCGTTTTTAGTGGAAATGATATTGTTACTTTCCCTGATTATCCGGCAGAAATTAGAGCTCCTCAAGGAACCGTTGGAGGAGTATCAGGTTTTCAAGTTCATATTGGTAGCTCGCAGGTTTTAACTTCCGGAGATTTTGCTGATGTTCTTGTAGCAATGAATCCTGCAGCTCTTAAAGCAAACACAAAATGGGTAAAATCAGGTGGAACTATTATTCTTGATAAAACTAGTTTTACTGAGAAAAATATTCAAAGAGCTGGATATGTCAAAGATCCTATTAAAGAAAGTAAGTTAGAGGATTTTAATATTATTGAAGCACCAATTTCAGAAATTACTAAAAATACATTAGAAAATTCTGATTTGGATAACAAAAGCATTCTGCGTTGTAAAAATATGTTTGCCCTTGGTATTGTTTGTTGGTTATTCAATAAAGATCTTGACGTTGCTATAGATTTTCTTCAAAATAAATTTAAGAAGCAACCTTTAGTTATAGAAGCAAATAAGAAAGTTCTTGAAGCCGGTCTAAATTATGCTGAAACAATTCAAGCAGTTGAGCGCCATAGAGTTGCTCCTGCTAAGATAGATAAAGGAATATATAGAAATATTAATGGTAACCTTGCGACATCTTGGGGGTTTATAGCAGCAGCAGAAAAAGCAAATTTAGAATTATTTGTTGGCTCTTATCCTATTACACCGGCTACTGATATATTACAGAATTTATCTCAGCGAAAAGATTTAGGAGTAAAAACATTTCAAGCTGAAGACGAAATAGCTGCGGTTTGTTCGGCAATAGGTGCTAGTTTTGCAGGTGATTTAGCTATTACTTCAACTTCAGGTCCCGGATTAGCTTTAAAAACGGAGGGTGTTGGATTAGCAATTATGGCTGAATTACCTTTAGTTATTGTAGATGTTCAGCGTGGTGGACCTTCAACTGGTTTGCCAACAAAGACAGAACAGTCCGATTTATTTCAAGCACTTTATGGAAGAAGTGGAGAGAGTCCGCTTGTTGTTATGGCAGCAAGTACTCCTTCAAATTGTTTCAATTATGCTTTTGAAGCTTCTAAAATTGCTTTAGAGCACATGGTGCCTGTAATTCTATTGACTGACGGCTATCTTGCTCATGGTTCTGAGCCATGGAAAATACCAAGCATGAAAGATTTTCCTGAAATTCATCCTCCTATTGCTAAAGAAGGTGAAGAATACATTCCTTATAAAAGAGATGAAAAAACTTTAGCTAGAAAATGGGCTATTCCAGGAACTAAAGGTTTAGAACATACTCTGGGGGGATTAGAAAAAGATGAAAATGGAGATATTTCTTATGTGCCTGAAAATCATCAGGTAATGTCAGAATTGAGAGAGGAGAAAATTAAACGTGTAGAAAATTATATTCCTGAATTAAAAATTGAAGGAAATAAAGATGCTGATTTATTAGTTGTTGGTTGGGGTGGTACTTATGGGCATTTAGCAACTGCAGTTAAGGAATTAAACAATGAAGGTAAAGATGTTGCATTAGCTCATTTTAACTATATTAATCCTTTACCTAAAAATACGGGAGATGTATTTAGTAAATTTAAGAAGATTATTGTTTGTGAATTAAATTTGGGTCAATTTGTTAATTATTTGAGAATAAAACTTCCCGAGTTTAAATATGAACAATTTAATAAAATTCAAGGTTTACCTTTTACAGTAGTAGAATTGAAAGATAATGTATATAAATTATTGGAGGATAAATAAAATGGCTGATAATAAAACAAAATTAACTTTTAAAGATTTTAAGAGTAAAGGTGACGTTAAGTGGTGTCCCGGATGTGGTGATCATGCAATATTAGTATCTGTACAAAAGGCTATGGCTGATATGAATTACAAGCATGAGAAATTTGTCAGTATATCAGGTATTGGATGTTCTTCAAGATTTCCATTTTATGTTAATACTTATGGATTTCATACAATTCATGGTCGTGCCGGTGCTATTGCTTCAGGAGCTAAGGTAGCAAATCCTAGACTAAGCGTATGGCAAATTACAGGCGATGGTGATTCTCTTGCTATTGGTGGTAACCATTTTATTCATGAGATTAGACGTAATATGGATATTAACATTATTATGTTTAATAATCAGATTTATGGTTTAACAAAAGGTCAGTATTCACCAACATCTCCGAAAGGACAAGTTTCGGTAACATCTCCTTATGGAACTGTTGAAAAACCATTTCAAGCCGGAGCATTGGTTATTGGTGCTCGAGGAACATTTTTTGCCCGCTCTATGGACAATAAAGTAAATCTTACTGCTGAAGTTCTTGAAGAAGCTGCTAAGCATGATGGAGCTTCTGTTGTTGAAGTATTACAAAATTGTGTTATTTATAATAATGGAGCACATGCTTATTTTTCTGATAAAGAACATAAGGAAGACCGTCAGTTAATCCTTCACGATGGAGAACCTATGATTTTCGGTAAGGAGAGAGATAAAGGTTTAATTTTAGATGATAGCAAATTAAAAGTTGTTAAGATTGGTGAGGACGGTATTACTAAAGACGACATATTAATCCATAATGCAGGTCTTGAATACTCTGGTATTCATCTTATGCTAGCTACTATGGAACCGCCATTTCCTATTGCTCTTGGTGTTATCCGTAATGTTGATGATTATACTTACGCTAATGAACTTGCACAACAGATTAAAGATGTTCAGGCAGAAAGTAAAATTAAATGTGTAGATGATTTATTACTTAGCGGTAAAACATGGGAAGTGAAATAGTCTAGTTTTACAAACCATATATATCAAAAAAGGAGAAATATTTATTTCTCCTTTTTTTATCAAATAAAAATTTAATTGTAATTATTGTTTATCACAAACAAATTCAATCATTTTAGAAATAGCTTGTTGACAAACAGGGCATAATTCTGCCTGATTTGATTTCATTCTGCAATTTTGATAAGGGCTGTAAACACCTTTTGCTACATATCCACCGCCTTCAAAAACGCCAACTTTATTTTCATATTCATTTGTTCTTGGAGTGGGAGTTGGAGTATTTTTGTTAATCATATTTTTCCATTTGCTGTTGAAATTAACTAGGGTTGTAATGTTTGGCTCCCATGGTTCTACCTTGAGATTATAAAAGTCTTCGTAGGCTACATCTGATGTGTAATACTCATCTGCTAATCCGGCAAAACCATGTCCAAATTCATGAATGCAAACAGAAGGCGTAAGCCTGTTATCTGATGAGCAGGCAGTGTAGTGATTATAAAAACCTCCACCACCATATTTTTTAGTGTTTATTAATATGTAAATTTGGTCATAAGGAACATTAGCAGCAATATCTCTAAACGACTTAGTGTCGAATGTTGTTAAATAACGGTCAATATCAAATGTGTAAAAGTTTGAATTAATAATTGTGTTTTTATATACACCTTTGCCGGGTATGTCGGTTCCGGATTCTTCTGAGGCAGATTCTATTGCATAAATATTAAATCTATCTTTATATTTATTGTAGGGTGAAGCATTAAAGAAATATCCGGCAATTCTTTTTACATCATCGTTAAATTTTGTCATTTCATCTTTTGTATATCCTTCGGCAACAAATGCTATATCTACATGATTTGACGGATCTCCTGAATAAATTATTTTATTTGATTTATAGTATTTTGGCTTTTCTTTATTTATAAAGTAGTTATTGGGGTTAATATACAATTCAAATATTTTATAGAATTTACCATCTTTATAGGCTCTTTTATCTATTTCAAAACGAACAGTTTTTTTTGGGTAAGGGAAGATTGATGTTTGGTAAAAGCTACGTTTTATTTTTTTTGCTTCGGCTGTTGTTTGCCATTCTTGAAAAAGAGTGCAAAAACCATAAGAGTAGATTAGTTTGTTTGATACAGAGTCAAGAACTCTTATTCTATATGTTCCATAATTAAATTTATCGATTAAATTTTTTTTTGGACCACCCCAGTATGGTTCCTGATTTAATTTGTTTAAAGAAACGTTTTCCTCTTTAGCATTCCCTGAAAGTAAATAATCAACCCGCAATGATTTTGAAATAAAATAATCATCAAAATTAACGGTAGTTGCATTATTATTTGTGTTTGTTGAAGATCTGTTATTGTTTTTATCAAAAATAAATCCGGTAATAATAATTAGAATTATAGGAATAGCAATTAACAATTTTTTCATGGTAGATATTAAATTTAATTTAAAAATTTACAAACTTTTTGTTTTTTCTTTTAACCATTCTTTTTCATCATTATTTAAGAAAGGAGATATTTTTTCATAAACAGTTTTATGATAATCGTTTAACCATTTAATTTCATCTTTAGAAAGCAAATCAATATTAATTAGTGACTTGTCGATATAGCAAAGTGAAACAGTGTTAAACTTCATGAATTTACCAAATTCTGTGTCTTTATCTTTTTCGCAAAGTATTAAATTTTCTATACGTATTCCATATTCGTTTTCGATGTATATGCCCGGTTCATTTGATGTTAACATTCCTTCTTCAAAATTTATATTTAATGTTGAAGAAGCGTTTGGGCTTATTCCTTGAGGTCCTTCATGAACATTTAAAAAAGAACCGACTCCGTGTCCGGTACCATGACCATAATTTTTATAATTATCCCATAAAAATTTACGTGCTAAAATATCAATTTGATATCCTTTCGTTCCGTAAGGAAATTTTAAAGATGCAATATTTATGTGACCTTTTAGTACAAGAGTAAAATTGTTAATAGCTTCTTGTTTTGGTTTCGCAAGAGATATTGTTCTTGTGATATCGGTTGTTCCATCAAGATATTGACCTCCGGAATCAATTAAGAAAATACCTTCTTTCATTAATTCCACATCTGTTTTTTTAGTTGGTTCGTAATGGACAATTGCTCCGTGTGAATTATATGCGGAGATGGTTCCAAAACTTAATCCAACAAAATTTTTCTGCTGGCTTCTATAGAACTGTAATTTTTTATCTACCGATAATTCAGTAATTGTTTCTTGTAAGATATTGTTTTCTAACCAATAAAAGAATTTTGTTAATGCAACACCATCTCTCACCATTACTTCTTTAATATTATTAATTTCGGTAGCATTCTTAGTTGCTTTAAGAGTGGTTGTAATATTTACATCTTCAATAATTTTACATGAAGAAGGGATTGATCTGAAAATACAATTATTTATTTTAGAAGGGTTTAATAGAATTGTTTGGTTTTTGCAGAATTCATTAATTCTATCATTAATTTTACTGTATGGAAGAATCGTTATGTTGTTTTTTTTAAAAGTTTCTTTTATATCATCATCTAAATTTTTATCAATAAATAAAAAAGCATTATCTAAAGTAATTAAAGCATAACTTATTACAACGGGATTATATTTTACATCGTTTCCTCTAATATTAAAAAGCCAAGCAATATCGTCGAGTGAAGACAAAATATGACAAGTCACATTTTTTTCAATCATAATGCTTCTTACCTGAGAAATTTTTTCAATACTTGATTTGCCAGCAAATTTAATATCGTGAATAAAGATATTATTTGTTGGTATTGAGGGTCTGTTTTTCCATAAGGGTTTAATAAAATCGTGATTTGATTCAATTTTAATATTGTAGTCTGTTAATGATGATTCAATCATTTTTGTAAGGCTTACAGAGAATAATTTACCATCGAAGCTTACTTTGGAGTTTTCTTTTAAATTGTTTTTTAACCAATCAATATATGGGTGAGAATGAGGAACTTTCATTTTAAAGAGTTCAATCCCTGAACCAATTAGTTGCTGTTCAGCTTGGAGGAAATATCTGGAATCAGTCCATAAACCGGCAATTTCTTTAGTTATGACAAGGGTTCCTGCCGAACCTGTAAAACCGGAAACCCATTCGCGAGCTTTCCAATGATTTGCAACATATTCACTCTGATGAGGGTCTGTACTTGGAATAATATAGGCATCTAAATTATTAGTAATTAATAGCTCTTGAATTTTTGTAATAATTTCTTTTGGGTTCATTAAATCTCTATTTTATGATTTTATATTTAATTATAAAAATAAAAAAATAAAACTAATAATGTATTAATATATATTATATGCTTTTATCAAAAAAAAGATTGCTCTTATCAAAAATAAAGACAAGAAATGCAATTTACATTTAAATCAATTATTTTTAACAAATATTTCACCACGACCTTTATTTAAGAAATTTCCTATGTGAGAAGCTCTAATTAATCCTGAAGAATGTAACTTATCAATAATTTTATTTTTATATTCAAGAGGCAATGATATTAATAAACCTCCTGATGTTTGTGCATCACAGAGAACATTTTTTTTAGTTTCTGTTATGTCATCATTCCAAACTACATAATCTTTAACATACTCGAGATTATTTATTGAACCTCCGGGAATTAAGTTAGATACAGCATAATCCCATACATTTTTTAACAAAGGAACATTTTCAAAAAATACTTCAGCATTAATTTTGCTCGATTTTGTCATTTCGCTTAAGTGTCCAAGTAGACCAAAGCCGGTAACGTCTGTACAAGAATTTACAGGAAATTCGTTCATAACATCTGCTGCATATTTGTTTAACTGACTCATAGTATCGATTGCTTCTTTTTTTGTTTCTTCATCAGCTAATCCTCGTTTAGTTGCATTACTAATAATTCCTGTACCAATTGGTTTTGTAAGTATTATTGCATCGCCCGGTTTTGCATTTGCATTTGTAAGAATATCTTTAATATTAATAATTCCGGTAACAGTCATTCCGTATTTTGGTTCTGTATCGTCAACACTATGCCCGCCAAGTATATAAATTCCAGCTTCTTGGGCTTTATCCTGAGCTCCTTTAAGTATTTCTTCGAGAACACTCATAGGCAGTCTTTTTGTAGGGAAACCGACAATATTTAAAGCAAATAATGGCTTTGCTCCCATTGCATAAATGTCACTAATAGAGTTTGCCGCAGATATTGCTCCAAATGAATATGGGTCATCAACAATGGGGGAGAAGAAATCAACTGTTTGTACTACTGCTTTTTCATCATCAATTTTGTATATAGCAGCATCGTCAGTTGTATCTGTTCCAACTAAAATGTTTGGGTTTGTGATGACCGGTAATTTTTTAAGAATTTTTTCTAATTCTTGAGGGCGAATTTTACAAGCACACCCCATGCCTTGAGCGTATTGTGTTAGTTTAATTTCTTTTTCTTCTAAATTCATATTAATTGGATTTTGAGTTGGACTTAATCTTTTAACTGCTTTTGTAGTTATATTTATTGCTTTATCAATATCTTTAGATTTCAGGTTTTTCCCTGTTGAAAAGCGAATTGTACCCATAGCATATTTTATGGGAATTTTCATAGCTTCCAGTGTTGCAGAAACAGCAATATCATCTGTGTGACAAGCGGCACCTGCTGAGGCTGCAACTTGTTCGGAGATTTCAGATAAAAGAGTGTTTGCTTCAATATTTGGAAAACTTACGCTAAGAGTGTTTGGTAAACGTTTTGTTGGATGACCGTTAAGTTTAATGTTTTGAATATCATTTTTTAAACCATCAAATAATTTGTCTCGCAGAGTTTTCATATGTGAGAAATTATTTTCAAAATTTCGTTTTGCTATTTCGGCAGCTTTTCCAATACCAACTATTTCGAGTACATTTTCGGTTCCTGCTCTTAAATTTTGTTCGTGATTTGCACCATGAATTAGTTTTTCGAGTTTAACTCCCTGCTTAATATAAAGAGCTCCAATTCCTTTTGGTGCATAAAATTTATGTCCTGCAATCGACATTAAGTCAACACCCATTTTTTGCACATCAATTTTAATTTTTCCAATTGATTGGGCTGCATCGCTATGGAAAATAATATTGTTTTGTTTTGCAAGTGCTGCAATTTCAGAAACAGGCTGAATTGTTCCTACCTCGTTATTTGCATGCATTACTGTTATGAGAATTGTTTTAGAACTTATTGCTTTTTTAATATCATTAACATTAACAAGTCCAAATTCGTCAACAGGTAAGTAGGTGACAGAAAAACCGGTTTTCTCAAGATATTTACAAACTTCAATAACAGCAGGGTGCTCTATTTGTGTTGTTATAATATGATTCCCTCTATGTTTGTTGGCAAAGGAAATACCTTTAATAGCATAATTGTTTGCTTCTGTACCACCACTTGTAAAAATAATTTCAGAGCTATTACAATTTATAAGCTCTGCAAGTTGTTTCCTTGCATTTTCGACAGCTATTTTTGTTTTAATTCCAAATGAATGAGAGCTTGACGGATTACCAAAGTAATCAGCTAAAAAAGGTTTCATCTCATCGGCAACTTCCGAATCAATAGGAGTTGTTGCATTGTAATCTAAATATATGGGAGTGTTCATTTATATGGGAAATTATAATATTTTATTGTTTTAAAGGTATGTAAAGTTTTGTTCCAATTTTTAAGTTTTTATTATTTCTTAATTTATTTGCTTTTAATATTAATTTTTGGTCAATATTGTATTTGTTTGAAATGGAAGATAAAGTTTCGCCATTTTTTATGGTATGTACAGCAGTTATTGGAATAATAACTTTTTGATGTGCTTGTAAATGAATTGCTTTAATTGAATTTATTTTTTCTAATTGATTTACTGTAACATTAAATCGTAAGCTTAAACGATAAAAATTATCTCCTTCTTGAAGTGTGTATTTTAATTTATAGGGTTCTGATTTTGTTTTATTGTTATTTTTAGTAATTATTTTTTTGTTTGTGTTTGTTGGTTTTATAATTGAATCGGAAGTTTCTTTTGTCTTATTAGCAATATTTGATGTTAAAAATCTTTTATTATTTGTTTTTAACATTGATGTTATTTCTGTTTCATCTCTGTTTAGAATAAAATTATCAATAATGAAGTATCCTCCCAAAATTACAGCTATAGTTATTATTATTCCAACAATATATTTTTTATATGATTTGCTTGAATATTTATTGTTTTCGTCTAATTCAATGTGCTTTTGCGATGAGCTATCGAAAAAACGAATTAATTGAACTGTTGTATTATCGTTTCCTCCATTATCATTAGCTTTGTTAATAAGATTAAGTGCTTTATGCTTAACAGAAGAGTTTTTATCATTAATTATTTCCAGAATTTCATCATCATTCATCATGTTTGTTAAGCCATCTGAACATAATAATAATAAATCTTCATTTTCAATTTTTATAGCTTGTTTACAAATACCAAATTTTACATCTTTTTTTATTCCCAGAACGTTGAAAGGTTTATTTTTATCAGGGTGATTTTTTGCTTCCTTTTCTGTAATTTCACCTTTGTCAATAAGATTTTGAACAACAGTATGATCTTTTGTGAGTTTTTGTAAATGATTGTTTCTTAATATGTATAATCTGCTGTTTCCAATATAAGCATAATAAATTTTGTCTTTAAAAAAAATTACCACAACCATTGAGGTTGCCATGTCGTAATATTTGATATGATTTTGTGCTTGCTTATATATTTCGTAATTGGCAAAGATTATTGCATTTGTGAGAGCTTTAGAAATATCGGTATAATTTTTATTTACAAAGTATTGCTTGATACTGTTAATTGCAATTTTTGATGCAATTGCTCCTCCACCTTCTTTACCGTCAATACCATCACATACAACAAATACATGACCGTTATTAATTTTGAAATCAATAAGAGAATCTTTATTATGCTCTTTTACTTTTCCGGCATCAGTTAAACTGCCTATTTCATAAAACATTCTATTTTTGCTTAGTACCATGTCTATTAAAAAGCAACAAAATTAATTAAAAAAACAGATATAAATATCTTTAATTGAAAGATTATACGTTTTTATTTTTGATAAAGTATGATAATTTTTCAATTGATGTAACCATGTCATATTCTTCTAAACAAACATTTGGCGAAACGTTAATTGGAGTTGTAGTAAAGTTTAGAATTCCTTTAATTCCTGCCATAGTAAGTTTTTCGGCAATATCAACTGCATTGTCAGGCGGAGTTGTAATAATTCCAATACTGATATCTTGCTCTTTTATTATTTCAATTAAATCGTTAATGTGGTAGCATTTAACACCTGAAATTATTTTCCCAACTTTATCTGGATTAGTATCAAAAGCAACGGTTATTTTTAAATTTGAGCGTTTGCCGTTGAAGTATGATGTTATAGCTTTCCCTAAATTCCCTATGCCAATTATTGCTATGTTTTGACAGTTTTTTGAGTCAATTATTTTTCCAATTGCTTCAATAAGTTTTTTAATATTGTAACCTTTGCGTAATTGACCTGTATAGCCAATAAGCATAATATCTCTACGAACTTGAACAGCAGTAATATTATGTAAGTCTGCTAATTCATGTGAAAAAATATGTAATTTACCTTTTTCTAAGCTTCGCAATAGTGTTCTTCTATATTGACTTAGTCTTTCTATCGTTTTTGCTGGCAGCATTTTTTTTTTTGTAAATTTAAATTATTATTTATGTAATGATAATGAAAATGTTGTTCCTTGATCAAGCTTACTTTTTACTTCAATACTACCATTGTATAATTGAACAATATCTTTAACAATAGATAAACCTAAGCCTGTTCCTGTAATATTTCGTGTTTTTTCGTTTTTTAACCTAACAAATTCTTTAAATAATTTAGGAATATCTTCTTGCTCCATACCAATGCCGGTGTCTGAAACAGAGATTCTAATAGAATTAGGTTCTTCTGAGATGTAGCAATCAACCGAGCCACCTTTTTTGTTATATTTTACTGCATTAGATAAAAGATTATTAAAAATTATTTCAATTTCTTCTGGGTCAGCTGTAATAATGAAATCATTATCTGCATGTAAATGAATTTTTATATCCATCTGAATTGCCAGAGGTTCAATTGTATCTATTGCTATTTGTGCTGTTTTAGTAATATTTACGGGTTTTAATTCTCTCTTTTTCTTACCTGCTTCAATGTGAGTAAGATCCAACAAATCCATAATTAAGTTTCTCATACCATTAATTCGTGCAAGAGAGCGATCAATCATAGGAATATAATCTTCAAGATTATCGCCTATTTGTTTTCCTTTAATTATCTTTAAATAACCTTCAATAGCATTAATTGGTGCTTTTAATTCGTGTGACAATACAGATAAAAATTGAAAGCGTATTTGCTTGCCTTCAACTTTCATTTGCTTTGTCATTTTTTTAAGATAAATATGTTTGGCGATATTTTCGACCGATGATTTTAGTTCTTGAGGAGTAAAAGGTTTTGGTACAAAATCAAAAGCTCCGTTTGCAGTTGCTTTAACAGCAATGTCAATTGAAGCATGCGAAGTAATCATTATTACCAAAGCATTAATGTGTTCTTTTGTAATTTTTTCTAATATTTCAACACCGCTAATGCCGGGAAGTTTATTATCTAAAAGTAAAATATCAGGCGGTTTAGTTGTAATTATATCCCAAGCTTCTTCTCCTGTTAAAACATCGTCGACTTCGAATTCGATATTCTCTTCCATAAAAGGATAGGTAACAGTAAAATTAGAAAGAATACGTTTTACGCCTGAACATATACCCGGTTCATCGTCAACAACTAATATTTTAAGTTTCCCCATTTCGTTATTTGTTAAGATTTGTTTTTTGTATCTTTTATATTAAGAAGTTTTGTTATTTCTTTATGTAGTTGCTCTTCCCTAATCCCTTTGTCGAGGTATAAATCGGCTTTAATCCATTTTCTGTCTTCTTCAGAATTAACAGAGAAAGAATATCCTGCTTCAGCATTAACTCCTGTTGCGATAATAATTGGAACGTCAGGATAAAGTTTTTTCATCCGGTAGCTAAGAATAAAACCACTGTCATCAGTCTCCATCATAAGGTCGAAAATTGCTAAATCAGGTTTAAGGGTTTGAATAATTTTTTCAGCTTCTTTTTGACTTTCTGCAGTTACAACATGATATCCGAAACTTTCAACTTTCATTTTCATTTGAAAAAGGTAATCGTAGTCATCATCTGCAATTAGTATGGTTTTTTTATTTTTGTCTTTCATCAAATTATTATTTTTTTATTCTCTGTTATTTATCTTTACTGTAATTATTTCTAATAACGAAATTTCGAGATTTTTGTTAATCTCAATTATAAAAGAACATCTCTTTTACTGTAATGAGTATATATTATTTTTTGTTTTTCTTCTTCAGTTAAATTATCTAAATAATTGCTGTATAATTCAATAATTTGTGGGTTTTTGTGAGCAACTTTTATTAATTCTTTGCTGTCAATATCGTAAATTGATTTAATCCGTGATTTAATATTTTTTGTATCAGCTTTAATAGGTTGTCCGCCACCATTAACACAACCATAAGGGCAAGCCATTATTTCGATAAGATGCAAGTCTTTTCTTTTTGGTAAAGTTTTAATAAAATCGCCAGCTTTACTCATACTGCTTATTACAGCTATCCCAACATTAGTTTTTCCTATTTTTATTTTAAATTCTTTTACAGATTTATTGTTACGAAGTTCTGATATTTTTAAGTCTTCTAATTCTTTACCTGTAATTTTATAATTAAGTGTACGTAAAATAGCTTCGGCAGTTCCACCTGAAACGGATGTTAGTTTTCCTGCTGAACTTCTTGTATGATAAGGAGTATCTGCAAATTCTTCTTCAATATTTAAAAAATCAATGCCATGCAAACGTATTAATTGAGCCAATTCGCGTGTCGTTATTGCAATATCAACATCTGAAATACCATTGGTGGTCATTTCCTCTCTTTGCGATTCGAATTTTTTTGCCGTACATGGTTCAATTGAAACTGTATAAATATCTTTTGCAGGAATATTATTTTGTTCAGAATATAATGATTTAATAATACTTCCCATTATTTGCTGAGGAGATTTACATTTTGAAATATTGTTTAATATTTCGGGAAAATATTCTTCTGCATACTTAATCCAAGACGGACAATTGCTTGTAAATAATGGTAGATTAGTATTGTTATCTATTCTACTAATCAACTCCTTTGCTTGTTCAATAATATATACATCTGTTGCAAATGTTGCATCAAAAATTTTGTTGAAACCAATTTTCCTTAGAGTAGCATTAATAATGCCTGAAATGTTTTTCCCGGGTTTCATATTAAATTCTTCAGCTAAAGAAACAGATATTGTAGGAGAATAGTAAACAACAACATGTTTGTTATCAGTGTTTAATACTTGTTGAATTTTATCAATGTTGTTTCTTTCGTGAAGAGCTCCTGTAGGACAAGCCATAATGCATTGACCGCAAAGAATACAATTTGAAACATTAAGTGGTTGATTAAAAGAAGTACTAATAATATGGCGATTGTTAATTTTTGCAAAATCGTATGTTGTTACTCCCTGAATTTCTTCACAAACACGAATACATCTGCCACAGAGAATACACTTATCAGATTCTCTGATTATACTCGAACATGAAGGGTCAATTTTTAATTTCTCTCTTTCTAAAGAATATTTTCGTTCACGAATATTTAATTCTTCGGCTAATTTTTGTAATTCGCAATTACCATTTCTTTCACAATATAAGCAGTCGTCAGGGTGGTTTGCAAGCAAAAGTTCTACAATAGTTTTTCTGGCTTTAATAACTTTTTGTGAGTGGGTTTTGATTTTCATCCATTCTTCAACAGGATATGAGCATGCAGGAATTAAATTTTGTTTACCTTCAACTTCAACAACACAAATACGACAGGCACCTGTTGGAACAAAACCATCAATATGACATAAGGTAGGGACTTTTATTCCATTTCTTTTGAGTGCCGATAGGATTGTTTCTCCTCTGTTGGCTTTTATCGTTTTATTATTAACTTCAATATCAATAACCATTTTTTCAGATGTTGTTACATTTTTAATTAAAATAAATTACTTAATAATTACAGCCCCAAATTTGCATGCATCAAAGCAATTACCACAACCAATACACTTATCCTGAATAATGAAATGAGGATTGTTGTTGCTTCCGATAATTGCATCAACAGGACATTTTTTTGCACACATTGTGCAACCTGTACATTTGTCAACATCAATAAAAAAGGTTTGTAACTCAGTGCAAACACCTGCTCTGCATTTTCGGTCAAAAATATGTTCTTCATATTCTTCTCTAAAATATTTAAGAGTGTTTAATACTACATTAGGAGCGGTTTGCCCCAATCCACAAAGTGATGTTTCTATAATTACTTTTGCAAGGCTTTCTAATTCAGTAATACCTTTAAATCTTTCAAGAGAGCTATGTTGGCTTTCGTTGCTTGGTTTTTTTGTAATATTTTCGAATATTTGGTACATTTGTTTTGTGCCTTCTCTGCACGGGATGCATTTCCCACAGCTTTCATTTTTCACAAAATTCATAAAGAATTTTACAACATCAACAATGCAAGTTTCGTCGTCCATAACAAACATACCGCCTGACCCCATTATTGCACCAACTTCTTTCAAAGCCTCATAATCAATAGGGATGTCAATATCTTCTTTAGTAATAAAACCACCTGTAGGTCCACCAATTTGTACTGCTTTAAATTTATTGTTGTGTCTAATTCCGCCCGATATTTTAAAAATAATATCATTAACACTTGTTCCCATAGGAACTTCAACAAGTCCGGTAATTGCAATTTTCCCGGTTACAGCAAATACTTTTGTTCCTTTACTCGTTTTTGTGCCAATTGAATTATACCAATTAGCTCCTTTATCAATAATATCTGGGACATTTGCTAGAGTTTCTACATTATTAACAACTGTAGGTTTCCCAAATAATCCGCTAACAGCAGGGTAGGGAGGTTTTTGTCGGGGAATTCCTCGTTTTCCTTCAATACTGTTTATTAATGCAGTTTCTTCTCCACAAACAAAAGCACCGGCGCCTTTTGATATTACAATGTCCAGATTAAAACCACTTTCAAAAATATTATGACCAATTATTCCATATTCTTTTGCTTGTTCAATCGCATTTTCTAAGCATTTAACAGCTAAAGAGTATTCGGTTCTTATATAGATGTAGGCTTTTGTTGCACCAATTGAGTAGGCTGCTATTGCTATACCTTCAATTAATTTGTGAGGATTTCCTTCTATTATTGCACGATCCATAAATGCCCCGGGATCACTCTCATCGGCATTACAAATAAGATAACGTTGTTCACTTGGTGTATTATATGCAATTTCCCATTTTTTACCTGTAGGAAAACCTCCACCACCTCTTCCTCTTAATCCACTTTTTTTTATTATGTTACAAATTTCTTTTGATGTATAATATCTTATTGTTTTAATAAAAGATTTATACCCATCATTTGCAATATATTCATTAATTGACAGTCGATTAATTTTTCCGCAATTTTTAAGAACAATGCGTTCTTGCATAGCAAAAAAATCTAAATCTTCAATGAAAGGAATGTTTTTCCATGATTCCAGTTCATTATTTTTAAATTGTCCTAAGGCGTAGTCATCAACAATAATATTGCTAAAAATAGCATCGAGAACAGTATTAACTTTTTCGCTCGTAATTTGTTTAAATGATATTCGGGTTTTACCAGGCAATTGCACATCTAACAATGGTTCGTATGAGCATATTCCTAAACACCCTACTAGTATTAATTCTGCATCAATTTTGCGTTCAGCAATGTAATTTTCTACGGCTTTTATGGTATCTTTTGCTCCTGCAACTAAACCACAAGTGCCTGCTCCTATGTAGATTGTGGGTTCCTTAACTTTTTCACGTTTGTAAAATTTAATACTTTCTTCAATATTACTATCAATATTTTTTGCTGTATTTAACAAAACGTGATTTATTAAAAGTTCCCTTTTATTTTTGTTGTTTGATTGCATGTGGTTTTATTTTTCTAATGATTGATAAAATTTAATTATTTTTTTAATTTCAATTAAATCTACTTTAGAGTAAAATTTACCATTTACCGATATTACTGGTGCAAGAGCACAAGCACCAATACAATCAACTGTCTGTAAACTGAAAATGCCATCACTTGTCGTTTCTCCATCTTTTATTTTAAGAATTTTTTCAATTTCTGTTAAATTTTTTTTTGAACCTGATGTATGACATGAAGTCCCATTACATAGTAATATATGATATTTACCCTTGGGTTTGAATACAAATTGATCGTAAAAAGTTGCAATGCCATATATTTTGCTTGTTGGTAAATCAAAATGCTTACCAACACTTATAATAGCATCTTCAGAAAGATATCCAAAAGTGTTTTGTATTTCTTGAAGTATAGGTATTAAGTTATCCCTGTTTGAGTTTGTAAATTTATTAATTATGGAATCAATATTTTTTGACATATAATTAGGGTTAAAAATTGATCAAAAGTACAAAATTTTATTGTTATTTAATAAACAATGTTAAAAAAATAACAATAAAATTGCATGAGAAAGTTATTAAATATAGTTAATTGTTTTTCTGATAAAAGAGCCGTTTTTTTAAGTAATAAATAAAAAATTAGTAGTATTTTTAAAGTCTGTTGTTTTTAATAAAATGTAATGAAAGAAGAATACTTGATAATAGCAAATCTTCATGCTGGAGGTAATACCGGAGAAAAAGATTGGCCAATAATCGAAGCTGGATTAATAGAGGAAGGGTTTAAGTATAAAACTGTTTTTACAAATAGACGTGGTCATGCTATTGAAATTGCAAAAAATTTAATTACTAAGGGTTACAGAAACATAATAGGAGTTGGTGGCGATGGTACTTTAAATGAGATTGTTAATGGTGTTTTTTTACAAACTAATGTTCCTTATAATCAGATAACAATAGGAATGATTCCTATTGGAACAGGCAATGACTGGTGTAGAACTTTTAATATTCCTAATGATTATAATGAGGCAATTGCCGTTATTAAAAATAATAAAAAAGTTTTTCAGGATATTGCGAAAATCTCATTTTGCAGTGAAGGAGAAGAGAGCGACCGATATTTTATAAATGTTGCAGGAATGGGATTTGATGCTGTTGTTCTTCGCAAATCAAATGAAGATAAAGAGAAAAGGAGAGGTAAAGTCAGCAGTTTGGTATATTATAAAAATATTTTATCTACATTATTTACACATAAATCATTACCATGTAAAATTTCAATTGACAATAAGTCTTTTGAGGTTGATGTTTTTAGTTTAAATGCAGGTCTTTGCAAATATAGTGGTGGAGGAATGATGCAGGTACCAAATGCCGTTTTTAATGATGGTATGCTTGATGTAACAATAATTAATCGAATAAAAAAGTTTAAGGTTATTCGAAATATAAAAAAATTATACGATGGCTCTTTTATTAATTTAAAAGAAGTACAAACTCATAAAACAAAGTGTTTACACGTTGAGAGTAAACATAATTTATTGCTCGAAGCCGATGGTGAATTTTTAGGTAACGCACCCGCAAAATTTTCTATTGTGCCAAGTGCATTAAATATAATATCGAATCTTAAATAGTGCCTGCACAGAAATAACAAATTTTTTATTCTCTGTAATTACTGCCGACTGTCTTGTACTTATGAGGGTTGATTTCAGATATATACCCCTTACTAGACATTCACATCCTAAACCCACATAGATATACTCTAGAGTTTTAATAATGGATATTTCCAAAATTAAAAACCTAAGGGATGTATTGGATATTTATTTTTTTAATTTAACTTTGGAATAAATTAATGAACATATAGTGAAAATAAGACACACTGGGGTGTTTTATTTAATTGTTGTGCTTCATGCAAAACCGAATTCCTGAATTCGAAATTTATGCAAAATGAATAAGTTAGATTTAAAGAGTAAAATAGAGAAAATAGGGAGAAATAGAGAATTTGTTTTTGTATAACATTTATTAAAACTATATTACTTATCAAAATAAATAGAATTGGAAATTTGGAAAAAATAAGTATCTCGAACAAGTATGCAGCATTAATTTGAAAAAAGTTATTGACTATTAACAAAATGATAATTGAAATATCAAGATAACGGAATTCTAAAAAAAAAATAACATTCTCAAAATTCCCGAAAAACTAAATGAATTTGAGTATAAATTGTTTGTAAGATTTAAAGATATGAATAGACCAAAATTAAAAATTAAGCTCACAACGGTTGATTACATAGTAGAGATTATTGGATTAATTGGAATAATCTGTTTGATTGTTTTACCAATATATTATTTTAATGACTTGCCCATTAGAATTCTAAAGCATTTTAATGCATTTGGTCAGCCTGACTCGTATGGTAATAAAGTAATGATTTGGTTCGTACCAATAATTGCTTTGTTATTATATATTGGAATGACAATTTTAAATAAATATCCACATATCTTTAACTACCCTATAAAAATAGCAAATGAAAACGCAGAGAGATTTTATAAAATCGCAACAAAATCAATTAGATTTTTAAAAGTTGTAATAATAGTATCATTTTCTTACCTAAATTTTAGAATTATAAAAACAGGATTAAATGAAACAGAAGGTATCGGAGATATATTTCTACCTATTTTCTTAATTTTAATAATTGGAACAATAGGATTTATGGTTTATGAAATGATGAAAAAATAAAGCACGAAAGCACAACATTGTATATAAGTCATTGGGCAATATGTGGTTAAATTGATTTTTATGAAAATAAATAAACGGCATAGTAAAATGAAAAGTTGGTGCAACAAAACGCCCAACGCCTCATATACTTGACCGTTAATATTTATGCAACATTCAAAATTAATAACCTAATACGAAAGAAAATGAAGACAACTTTTATTTTAATGCTTTTAATTATTGTTTTAAAAACATCAATTGGTCAAACATTTAGTGAACTACCTCTTAGCCTTCCTGGGGTGGAGCAAGGATCTGCAATTTGGGGAGATTACGATAATGACAATGATATTGACATCTATGTAAATGGAACGGATT
>QMPG01000001.1 GCA_003648455.1 Bacteroidota bacterium | reverse complement strand
TTCATAATTTTTCTACGCTTAAGAATTACCAACAAATTTGGTGTTTTTAAAACCCCAAATTTGGGTACTTCTAATGCGGGGTTTACTTGCGTGAGCTCACCGCCAGCTGGCGGTTCGGTTCCCTCTTTACTTCCCACTATCCATCGCTAATTCATGCAATTCACTTCGTTTTTGCATGAATAAAGCGGGTTAAGAATGTCTTAACAATACACTAGAATTTATTAATAATTTTAATAAATTTTTGATTAGGTTTAATTCCATTACCGTCAACAGAATATTCTGGTTTTATTCCAAGCACGAAGTACATATTGACTTTCCCTTTATTTTTTGCTTCAATTTTTCCTCTAAATTCGCAATTAAAATAATCTTTAATATAATCGTATGTTGTTTCAGAAATATTAACTTTTCCTACTTCTCCGGCAGATTCCATTCTACTTGCAATATTAACAGTGTCACCCCATATATCATACACAAATTTCTTTTTACCAACAACACCTGCAATCACACTTCCGGTATGGATTCCAACTCTCAGTTCCCAAATGGGTTTATCACTTTTTTGTGAGTATAATTCTTTCATGTAGTTTTGAACTTCTAAACCGGCCAAAACAACATCAAATGGGTTGCTTTTGTTTCTTAAAGGAAGACCTCCCACACACATATATGAATCACCCATAGTTTTAATTTTTTCAATATAATACTTTTCGGTAATGTCATCAAACTTTGCAAAAAAGCTATCAAGGGTACTTACAATTTCAGTTGGTTCAAGAGACTCACACAATTTTGTAAAGCCTTTAAAATCAGCGAACATAACTGTGGTAGTTTTATAATTCCTTGGTTTAGCATGGCCTTTTCTAGCCAATTGCATTGCTACCTCTTTTGGCAAAATATTTAGTAATAAAGCATCAGTCCTTCGCTTTTGTTCTTCAATAATTTTTTTTTGTTCGTCTATTTCATTCTTTTGCTCTTCTAATTGTTGATTTGCATTTTCAAGATAATCAGTTAAAGCCATCATATCCTCTTTTTGTTGGCTTAAAGCTTCTTCAGATTCTTTTAATTGTGTGATATCAGATTCTACAGCAATAAATTTTTCAATCTCATTATTTTTATTAAGAATCGGTGTTATTGTTGTATTCAACCATTTAGTTTTCCCTTCTTTTGTTTTGCATGAAGATATATAATCAATTGAGCGTTTATTTACTATACACCGGTTAATAATTTTAGAAATATTTCCATTTGTACTTGTTGAAAAAATTGAGGTCCCAAATAGTTTTTTATATTCATCAATCGAGTAACCATAAATATTATAAAACCCTTTGTTAGCCCATTCAATTTCCCCATTAATATCAAAAATAATATATGAGTTATTAGTATTATCTACAATTAAAGAAAGATTGGTAAATCCAACACTTGACGTTGTCTGTTTCTCCAATTTTTTTGAGGAGAATTTATTTTGAAAATTTATTGCATTATTGATTCTAATTATTAATTCTGTTTTATTTATTGGCTTAATTGCAAAATCAATAAAATTAACAGCTGTTATGCTTTTTAACGAATCGAAACTTTTAGTTGATGTAATAATGAGGAGAGGAGGAATACTTATTTTTAAAGAATTGAGATAATAAATTACAGATGTTATTTTATTATCAATATTATCAGAGTGGATAATAAGGAGGTCAAATTTATTATTTAAGAGTGAATTTTTAAGATTATTAACATTTTTTTTTGTGTATACAGAATAATCATATTTTAATTCAGTTAATGAATTAACAACAATTTCATTATCATTAGAATTATTTAAAACTATTATTTTGTTTTGCATAATTTAAGAAAGAATCATCTTGCAAACAAGATACAAAAAAAATATTTAAACGAATTAATTTAACAAAAAAAACCTTACTTAAAGTAAGGTTTTTTTTGTAATAATATTAGTTAGATTATGGTTGCCACCATAATTTACTTGTTTGTAAGTCTCCACCCATTGCAGTAGCAGCAGCTTCAACATTTGCTTCATTAATATTTGCTTCGTTAAGCAAGTATTTATTACGATTTGGAAGATCTGTTAAGCCACCAATAGGACTGAATGTATAAGTTCCTACAGAATCAGTACCGTCTGCTTTTGTATAAGTATAAGTATAAGGAACATTTGGTTTTGCTAAAGTGTGAGGATATCCTGTTCTTCTATACTCACTCCAAGCTTCCATTGGTTGCATATAAAGAGCAATGTATTTTTGTGTCAAAACATTTTCTTCATTAGCAGCAGGAAGGCTAGCAATATAAGCATCAATGTCAGGTGTAGCTACACCCCATTTTTCCATTGAGGCTCTAACACCTTTTTCATACCATGTTTGATCCCAGCCATTATTTTCACTTAAAATGAAACAAACCTCTGAATATTCCATATATAATTCAGTATAGTCAGCTGCAAGAACTGCATCACCAGGCATTGATTCATCAGTAAATGCATTTACTTGCTCATTGCTTCCTGTTAATGGAATACCTACTTTATATCCATTTGCATTATCAGCAACATAGATGTTTATTCTTGGGTCAACAATACCAAACGGACCAGTTACACCATTAAGTAAATTAACAAAACTAGCTGATGGAGAAAAGTCATTACGAGCATTTACAACAAAGGCACGATACATTGGAGCACCATTTACTGCATTGTTTTCATAATGTACACCTGCGTTATCATCATTAGATTCGAAAACACCTGCAGTAACAGCAGCTGTGATTTCAGCAGCAGCAGCAGGATGAACGCCTTTAATTCTATTGGCTATTCTTAAACGTAATGAATTAGCAAATTTTTTCCATTTAACAGCATCACCACCATAAAAATTATCACCATCAATCATGTTTTCTGTGGTAATAATTGAAGCTTGTGCTTCATCAAGTTCGTTAAGCATGTCAAGATAAATATCTTCCTGAGATGCATAAACTGGTTTATCAATGTCATCAGTTTTTAGTTTATTTGCCTGAAAATTTGGATTTGTACCTGCATATGACCAATAAGGAACATTTCCCCATAGTTCAACAGCCTGTTGATAAACATAAACTAACATAATACGTGCAGCAGCAATTTGGTTTACATTAGGACCATATTTTGCCATGTCATTTTTAGTATCTTCATTAGTGTTAAGTTCAATAATATCAATTAAATCCTGAGCATTTTTATACAAGTCGTTCCAAGCAGATTGATTTACTGTTTCACGATATTGAAATCTGTCTTCTTCTGTATAGTTAACCTGATTCCAATATTGAACCCAAAGGATTGATTGACGTCCGGAAAACCATTCATCTCGAGTATCATCCATTACTCTTTTTTGTACACGGTTCATTATACCGTAAGTAGGAGCTATTTCTGGCTCATTTGGATTAGCCAGATAGTCAACTTCGCATGAATATAGCAGAAGTCCTACTAAAACAAATATTATATATTTTAAAGCTTTCATATTTTTATTATTTTTTTATTATTTAAAAAGTAAGTATAACATTAAATCCATATGAACGAGTTGGAGGAACAAGACCACCTTCAAGTCCTTGAATATTTCCTGAACCACAAACGATAGATTCCGGATCAATTCCTTTATTATCAAGACCCCATGTTGCTAAATTTCTTCCATAAACAGATAGTTTGATAGACTGAATGAAATCAGTAAGTTTAGGTAGTGTATAACCTAAATGTACTTCACGTAATTTAATATATGATGCATCAAATACACTAGTAGCACTTGGAGTTCCATAACCATGATAAAATCTGTGAGCATAACCTGCACCAGAGATATTTACTGTATTAGGAGTTCCGTCTGGAGCAACGCCGTCTAAAACAAGACCATCTTCACGAATAGTATTTCCACCTGATGTTGGAGTTGTTGTTCCTTCTAACATACCTGAATACATACCCCACATGTTAGATAATGAATAATATACACCACCTTTAGAGATGTCAATTGATGCACCCAAATCAAAACTTTTATAAGTGAAATTATTTTGAATACCTGCTGTATAATCAGGTAATACAGAACCAACTGATTCTAATTCACCAGTAGCATAAAATCCTGAAGATTGATCAATAACTTTATTTCCATTATCATCATATAGATAATTATAAGCATATAATTCTTGGAAAGTAGCACCTTCAACTGAATTGATATATGCACCACCAAATGGAGCTCTTGCTAACTGAATTTTAGGTAAATTTTCAGGAAGTTCCTTAACTTCATTTACGTTCTTAGCAAAGTTGATATTAATATTCCAAGAAAAATCTTTAGTTTTTACAGGAGTTCCAAATACTAATAATTCAATACCTTTATTGTTTATTTTACCGGCATTAATCATTTTTTCTCTATAACCTGCTGCTCCACTAATTTCAATAGGAACAATTTGGTTTTCTGTATTTCTGTTATAATAACTGAAATCAAACCCTAAACGATTATTAAAGAATACACCTTCTAAACCAAACTCAGTTTCTTTAGTCATCTCTGGCTTTAAGTATTGATTTCTTAGTCTTATAGAGTTTGTAAATTGAGGACTTCCATTAAAAGGATCGCTAAAAATCCATGTGTTATATACTTGATAAGGATCAGTACCATTACCTGTTTCACCGTAGTTAGCACGTACTTTTAAATTGTTTAACCAATCAAAATCTAACAATTCTGAAATAATTAAACTAGCAGAAACTGATGAGTATCCATAAGAGTTTTCATCATTTGGTAATGATGAATCATAATCTTTACGATAAGATGCATCAATATAAGCAAAGTTTTTATATCCAAAGCTTGCAGATCCAAACCAACTTTTTACTGTTTTTTCTCTGTCAAATTGATCTGCTAATGCCTGATTAACTGAATTGTTTACGTTATATAAACCATCAACAACTAAACCACCATTTGTTTGAGCTTCGAAACGTGAGTAATTGTTATTACGAGTGTTTCCACCAACCATAGCAAGAATACTAATATCGTTAATATTCTTTTTAAAGTTTAATTTTCCTTCTAAGTTAGTTTCTGTTGACTGACGATTATATTGATGATAACTAGACATTGCTTGAGAACCTACAGCAACTCTTTCTCTTTGGTTAAAAGTATAAGTATCTAAGTAAATTGTTCCTGTTGCAAATAAATAATCAGTAATATTAGCTTTTACACTTGTTTTACCAAAAATTCTGTTTCTGTCATCATCTTGATAGTTTTTATAAGCTGTCCAATATGGGTTGTCAGAATACATAGGAGTACCATTTGTTAAAGAAATACGGTTCCATGTTCTCATTGTTCCATTAGGATTTATCCAATTGCTTAATTTATCAAAGTCTAACTGACGTTGTCCCCACTGGAAGAATTTTTGAGATTGTGAATTATCACCATATCCTGCTTGTGGACGACCTTTTGTATAAGTGTAAGCGTAATTAATGTTTGTATTAACCTCAATAACATCTTCAAATAAAGAAACACTACCATTAATATTTAGGTTGTGTTTTTGTTGAGATGAATTAGGAACAGTTCCTGTCATATCTACATTAGTATAACCAACACGAATAGCTGAATTTTCAGAAGTGCTGATAACATTAACAGAGTTTTGATAAGAAACACCTGTTTCGTAGAAATCTCTAACATCATGAGCTGGAGCAACCCAAGGAGCTGTTACAGGAGTTGATGTTATTCCTTGATAATAATCTTCAGCACCCCACCAGTGTAATACCTGAAGATTTGGATCGTATTTAGGTCCCCAACTTTCATCAACAGCATAATCAACTGCTAAATAGTCAACGCCGTCAATAGTTACTGGATTAAGAGCATGTCCACCACCATAAGAAGTTTGTAACTCAGGTAAAATAGTGATTTGCTCAAAATTAATACCGGTGTTTACTTCTACTTTGAATGATTTTTTACCTTTTTTACCAGATTTTGTTGTTATCATGATAACACCATTCTGTCCACGACTACCATAAAGAGCTGATGCAGCACTTCCTTTTAAAACCTCAATGTTTGCAATATCATTAGAGTTAAGGTCGTTAGTCATTGAACCATAGTCATAACCATCGCCACTACCATTTTGGTAGTTAGTATTGTTAAAGTTTTCGTTACTGATAGGAACACCATCAACAACAAAAAGAGGTTGGTTGTTTCCACTAAAAGAACTAGCACCTCTAATTAAAATGTTTTTAGAACCGGCAAAGTTTTGACCTGAAATAGTAAGACCGGCAACTTTTCCTGAAAGAGAAGAAATAGGGTTGACATCATTTGTTGCCATAATTGCTTCTTCTTTAACACCCTGAGATGCATAACCCAGAGATTTCTTTTCTCTGGAAATACCAAGAGCTGTTACAACAACCTCGTCAACACCAATAGTTTCAGTTGCTAATGTAACGTCTATTACGTTAGAAGCCCCAAGAGTTATCTCTTGAGTTTTCATTCCAACAAAAGAATAAACTAGAGTTGTAACGTCTTTTGACACTTCTAGTTGGTATTTACCGTTAATATCGGTAGTAGTACCAATAGTTGTACCTTTTGCTACAACTGACACACCAGGTAATGTGCTACCATCGTCTGCGCTGGTAACTGTACCTGTGATTTTTCTGTTTTGTGCATTAACCACTTGTATTCCGACAAAAATCAGTAACGCAAGCAGCATTGTAAATTTTCTCATAAAACTAAAAAATTTAGGTTAATAAATAGTTAATATTTTTTTTAAATTCAGTTGTAAATTTATATAATTTTTTTGAATAACAAACAAATATTGCATCTTTTTATTAAACAACAAGGTGTTTAAAATTTCATTTTCAAATTACGCATTTTGTAAAATGCTGATATTTAGCGATTTGTAGAATTGCTTGTTTTTTATGATTGTTGCGGTTTTTTTTGTTTTTTTTTAAAAAAGAACGGTAATTATCAAATTATATATAGATTTTTTACAAGTTTAACTTATATAATCGTGTTTTTTATTAATTAGCATTTTACTAATGAAGTTATTATTTAGTGATAAATTGATAAAAAGGAATATTAAAATTTGTTATTCACATACAATTTTTTTTGTAAGAATTTTATTATTGCTTACTATTTTCATATAGTAAAATCCTGAATGCAAATCTTTTGCATTTATAGAAATTTGGTTTTGAGAATTATTTTGTAGTGATTTTACAATTCTACCCTGTATATCTATAATATAAAGATTGAATGTTTTAATGCTTTTGGGGATATAAATAGTTGTATTTTCTTTAAATGGATTTGGATAAACAATAACATCATTAATAGAAGATATATCTTTAATGCTATTTGATTCAACATTAACTATTAATTTTACAGTATCTCCTATACATCCGTTTTCAACAGTTTCTATAACAAATAATTCATTTTTACCAACTGATTGCCATTCAATATAAACAGAATCAGAACCTTGTCCACTTAAGATTTCACCTCCGGAAACATTCCAGTTGTAAACCGAATTAATTGTTTTAGAAACATAATATGTTGCAATATCATTTTTATAGACTTGTGTTGGTCCTGATATTTCACTAGTAATAATTTTATCAGGCTCAGTTAACATAATGCTGTCAATAGTTGTGCATCCATTATTATCTGTTACTGATATGTGATAAAAAATATTTGCTGCTAATCCTGAAATTGAAGATGTGGTTGAACTGTCAGAATTATTCCAATGATATATATAAGGTTCTATTCCTCCTGTTGCAGTAATTGAAATATTACCATCGTTAAAACCAAAACATGAAACATTATTTACATCAGAGAAGTCAATTAA
Organism: Bacteroidota bacterium; assembly: GCA_003648455.1. Next base: position 46,011 of record QMPG01000001.1, on the reverse strand, counting down.
TAATTCATCGGGTTGGCTTAACATTATGCTGTCGTTTACTTCACATTTAACAGAATCTGTAACAACTACATGGTAATAAACATTTGCAGAAAGATTAGTTGCAGTTGCTGAAGTTGAATTTAAATTATCGTCCCATTGATAAAAGAAAGGTTCTATTCCGCCACTAGCAGTTACAGTTGCACTTCCTGTGTTGTTTCCGTAACATAAAATATTTGTGCTGTCTGTAATTTCAGCAGTTAAAAGACATTCTATTTCTGACCAATAATATTCAATTTTTGAATAATTATCCCAAATTTCAGCTTCGATATCCCATTTATATGACATTTGTTCAGTAATGTTATTTCTTTTATCAAAACTGTTTATGCTTTTCGACTTGTTTATCCAACTGCTTGTTTTTTCATCCCAAATTTGTGATAAGAATACAGAGTTATTCCCATTAGTGTCGTAGATTAATGTGTCTCTGTAACAGTTTATCCATGCTTGCAATGAGGTGTCATTAATTTGAAAAAGATATTCTGTTTTTTTATTTTCAGTGTTATATGTTATTGTGTACTTATAATTATTAAACCAAACGTTGTTTGTTGTATCCCATTGCTGAGAGGTAAGTTTTGTTTCTTGCCCGGCATCATTGTATAAAAATATTTTTTTCTCATTATTAATCCAGTTATTTGTTGTAGTGTCCCATAAAAAGGAAGAGACGTTCATCGAATTAGATTCATAAATGTATATGTTATATATATTATTTATCCATTTGCTTGAAACGGTATCCCAATTTTTAATAGTGTCGCTCGAAAGTTTATTTTCATTGTATAAAGAAATTCTACAGTTTTGATTAATCCATTTGTTATTCAAAGTATCCCATTGTAAAAGAATTTCTGAAATTTCTTTTCCTGTATCGTTAAAAATTATTGTGTCGTGCGAAAAGTTATCCCATTTATTATTTAAGGTGTCCCATTTATGTATTAGAAGATTATAAATGTTTTCGTTCTCGTTATACGAAATAGTATTTTTATTTTCGTTTAGCCATTGGTTGTTATTTAAGTCAAAATATTTCCTTAAATATTCAATTCTATTTCCCAGGCTATCATATTTATAATTATAAAAATTACAATAATTCCAATTTTTTTCTGATGTGTTCCATAGAAAAGATTCACTTGAATCAACAACTTGCAGATAAATGTGAAAATTTTTATTTGAAGCAAAAGAAAAATCACTCACAAAGAGATAAAAAGAAGTAATTATTATTGTTCTAATAATATTGATATAATTTTTGCTCATTTTTAAATAAGTTTAAAAAAATGCAATTAAAATAAATTCTCAATTCAAGGAATTACTTATTAAATATATAAAATTACATAAAAATAATTAAAAAAGATATTTTTTTTGATATATGTTTAATAATATTTGATTAGAATATAAGTAATTTTTATATTTAATTAAGCAAATGAAATATTTACTCAGTTTATTTTTTTTAATTATTTGATTATATTTGTATAATAATTGATAAAGAGCTATTCTAAATAAATAAAAACAATTATGAATTGTATAATAATAGATGATGACAAACTTTCGAGAAAAATTATAGCGGAGTTTGTTAAGAAAACAGATTTTTTAACTCTTATTAACTCTTATTCAAACGCAATAGATGCAATGAATGCTTTTGCAGGTGAAGAAGAGATTCATCTAATATTTCTTGATATTGAAATGCCTGAGATGTCAGGACTTGATTTTTTAAAAACCATCGAAAATCCACCCCAAATTATAATTGTTTCTGGACAGGAAAAATATGCTCTCGAATCATTTGAATATGATGTTGTTGACTATTTGCTAAAACCAATCTCTTTACAACGTTATTACAAATCGGTAAATAAAGCATATAAAAATTTTAATGACAAGAATTATATAGTAGAAAAGAACGATCAGATTTTTATTAAAAGTAAAAATTCTACATTAGTAAATCTTAAGTATGATGATATTTTATGGATTGAAGCTCTTGAAAATTATGTAATTGTCAGTACATTTGACGACAGATATACTATTCATTTCACAATGAAAGCAATTGCAAATAAATTGCCTTCAAACATTTTTAAGAGAGTTCATCGTTCTTATATAGTGAATGTTAATCAGATAGGAATGATTGAAGATAATACTATAGTTTATAAAATTAGAACTGGAAGTAAAATTATCCCTATAGGGAAATCATATAAGGATAATTTAATGAAGGATTTAAACTTAATTTAATATTGAGTCCACTTCTAAAAGTGTTTTTCGTTATTGCGAACGGAGTGAAGCAATCCGTATATACTGATTATCAACAGATTGTTTCGGGCTTCGCCCTCGCAATGACGGCTATGAAGGCTTTTCGGAGTAGTTTCACATTTAATAATTTTTTCAGATGATTTCACAAAGACAGTTGTTTTTACAACATATTGCTCAACCTTCTTCAACTCCACTATTATTAGAAATAGAAAAAGCCGAAGGAATATATTTATATGCAAAAGGAGGAAAAAGGTATATTGATTTGGTATCGGGTGTTTCAGTCAGCAATGTTGGTCACTCTCATCCAAAGGTAGTGAAAGCAGTTAAAGAACAAGTTGATAAATATATGCACTTAATGGTTTATGGTGAATATGTTCAATCACCTCAAGTTCAGTATGCAAAGTTGCTTACCGATAATCTGCCAAATAATTTAGATACAGTATATTTTGTGAATTCCGGCAGTGAAGCAATTGAGGGAGCCTTAAAATTAGCAAAAAGGAATACACATCGTTCAGAAATTATTGCTTTTAAGAATGCATATCATGGGAGCACACATGGAGCTCTTAGTGTTTTAGGAAGCGAAACATTAAAAAGTTCATATAGACCTCTACTACCAGATATTAAATTTTTAGAATACAATAACATTAATCAGCTGGAAGCTATAACAAAAAAAACAGCTTGTGTAGTTGTTGAGCCAATTCAAGCTGAAGCAGGAATTATTGTTCCTGAAAATGATTTTCTGCTAAAATTAAGAAACAGATGTAACCAAACAGACACAATGTTGATTTTTGATGAAGTTCAAACAGGTTTTGGTCGTACAGGAACGCTTTTTGCATTTGAACAGTTTAATATTGTGCCGGATATAATGGCAATTGCAAAAGCAATGGGCGGAGGAATGCCAATTGGAGCATTTGTGTCGTCAAAAGAAATTATGGATACATTAAAGTCTAATCCTGCATTAGGTCATATTACAACATTTGGGGGACATCCTGTTTCAAGTGCTGCGGCTCTTGCTTCGTTAAATATTATTTTAGATGAAAATCTTGCAAGTGAAGCAAATAGGAAAGGAGAGTTATTTAAAAAGTATTTAAAACATCCTGCAATAAAAATAATTAGAGGAAAAGGTTTGTTTTTAGCTGTTGAGTTGGGAAATGCCGAGCAAGTTATTAAGCTACACGAAATTTGTATTGAAAAGGGTGTTGTTTTTGACATGTTTCTTTTTTGTGAAACAGCTTTTAGAATTGCACCACCATTAACTATTTCTGATGAAGAAATTGAGATGATAAGCAATATATTGTTGCAGGCAATTGACGAGGCAGTTAGTGATTAGTATGCAATTACTACACCAATTATTATTCCAAATAAAACGCTGTTAACAGGGTTTGATGTTATAGAACAAGAGCCTGATTGACATCCAAAAAAATAATAATATAAGAAACCGACAATACCACCTAAAATAAAACCGATTAGAACACGCTTAGAAAATAATTTTTTAAGTTTACTTTTAACATCCATTTTTTTTATTTTTGTTGAAGCAAAATTAATAAATTTATCGAAATAAAATAATTATGTATATATATAGATATAAGATATTGTTGCTTCTTACATTTGTTTTTATTTTTAGTAAGGTAAATTCTCAGAATATAGGTTTTGATAGTCTGAAGTTACAAGAAGATACTTTGCGAGTATATTTCGACAGTCTTGCAAAACAAAAAGATGACAGTTTGAAGTTTAAATTAAATAACAAAATTATTGAAACTTTTCAACAAGTGTTTTCTAACAAAGAATCATTCGAATATGTTTTTAACATAAGGCATATAGGAATTTTGAAAGCTCCTGATAATAGTTTTAAGATTTATAATTGGAATATTTCCTTAAATGACGGGTCATATAAATATTTTGGTTTTATACAATATTTTCATAAAAAGTCTAAACAATTTTTAATATATCAGTTGTGTGATAAGTCAGAAGAGATAATAAATCCACAAACAATGCAATTGTCAAACAAAAATTGGTTTGGGGCATTGTATTATGAAATTATTTTAAAAAAATCAGATAAAAATAAATATTATACTCTTCTTGCTTGGGATGGGAATAATGATTTTTCGAAAAAGAAAATAATTGATGTTTTGTATTTTACAAAAACCGGAGAGCCTCGTTTCGGGAAAAATATTTTTATTTTCAATAAAGAAAAAAAATCAAGAGTAATTTATGAGTATTCATATTTATCGACAATGACATTGCGTTATAACGACAAGTTGAATATGATTATTGCCGACCATTTAGAACCCTCTAAACCATCACTTAAAGGGCAGTTTCAATATTATGGTCCAGATTTTACTTATGACGGATTTTTTTATAAAAATGGGAAATGGATTTATAAACAACATATTGATGTTCGTAATCCTTCGAAAAACTGAAAATAAAATTATATCGAACTCAGCTTATGATTAACTAGGATAATTAATGTTGCTTATAAATAAAATTATTATTATTTTGCATGGTAAAATTACCCTATGTATTATTTTAAAGATAAAGATGTATTAGTTTTTTTAATTGATGATAACAAACTTGAATTAAAGTTGTTAAAAAATCAATTTGCTACATGTAAAGAAAGCTATAAAGTAAAAACTTATACTACAGGCGAAGAACTTATTGATGAAATAGCAAAAAATCCTATCCCTAATAAATACATAACATTTATAATTCTTGATTATTTTTTAAAAACAAGAAAGAATAAAGAAGCAAAAGATGGAATTCAGATTTTAAAACTTTTAAAAAAAACAAACCCAGATTTCAATATTATTATTTTGTCAGCTTACGAAAATGATGATAATATTGACTTTAGAAAAGAATATAAGGAAATGGGTGCCTGTGCTTATGTTAGAAAGAATGAATTTTCATTTCCGATAATTAATAATATAATTCAAAGAATTGTATTTAATAAGAATTTAAAAAAACGAAAAGCAGAAAGCCGCATATCAATAATATTATTCATTATTACCGCATTGATTATTTTATTTATCTCCATATTTAATTAACTCGCTTTATGCAAAAACGAAGTGAATTGCATAAATTAGCGATGGATAGTGGGAAGTAAATCGGGAACCGAACCGCCAGCTGGCGGTGAGCCCACGCAAGTAAACCCCGCATTAGAAGTACCCAAATTTGGCTTATTAAAAACACTAAATTTGTTGGTAATTCTTAAGCGTAGAAAAATTATGATTTTTTCGGGTTAAATATTTTCAGATTAATTACCATCATAAATTATCACAGAGAATTACCAGATTATTTTAACGGGAATCTAATTATCTTTTTTGATTTTTTTCTGCCTATTTGTCACTAATTGATTATTGGCACATACTTTGAAAAAAGAAAACTGTTTTAATATTAAAGTTTAACATAAAAATTCATATAAGATGCAAAAAGGTAAAATAGGAGTAACTACAGAAAACATCTTTCCTGTAATTAAAAAGTTTCTTTATTCGGATAATGACATTTTTTTACGCGAAATGGTTTCAAATGCTGTAGATGCAACACAAAAACTTAAAGTGTTAGCCACGGCAGGTGACTATAAATCAGAAATAGTTGATCCAACTGTAAGAATTTCTGTTGATAAAAAAAATAAAACCATAACAATTTCTGACCATGGTATTGGAATGACTAAAGAAGAAATTGATAAATATATTAATCAAATTGCTTTTTCTAGTGCCGAAGAGTTTATTGAAAAATATAAAGATGATGTAAATGCAATAATAGGTCATTTTGGTTTAGGGTTTTATTCTGCTTTTATGGTTTCGAATAAAGTAGAGATAAAAACAAAATCATATACAAAAGATGCCAAAGCTGTTAGATGGGAATGCGATGGTAGCCCTGAGTTCTTTATTGAAGAAATTGAAAAAGATACTGTAGGAACTGATATTATTCTTCACATAGATGACGAATCAAAAGAATTTCTTGAAGAAAACAGAATTAATGAACTATTAAATAAATATTGCAAATTTCTTCCTGTAGAAATTGTCTTTGGAAAGAAAAAAGATTACAAAGACGGTAAAGAAGTTGAAACCGAAGAAGATAATATTATAAATGATACTAAACCTGCATGGACAAAAAAACCGGCAGATTTAAAAGAAGAGGATTATAACAAGTTTTATCATCAGCTTTACCCATATATAGTTGAAGACCCATTGTTCAATATTCATTTAAATGTAGATTATCCTTTTAATTTAACAGGGATTTTATATTTCCCTCATATTAAAGATAATTTGGATATTCAAAAGAATAAAATTCAACTTTATTCAAATCAGGTATTTGTTACAGATTCTGTTGAAGATATTGTGCCTGATTTTTTAACACTTCTTCATGGAGTTATTGATTCTCCTGATATTCCGTTAAATGTATCAAGAAGTTTTTTACAAAACGATTCAAATGTAAAAAAAATATCAAGTCACATTTCAAAAAAAGTAGCTGACAAATTAAACGAGATATTTAAAAAAGACAGAGCAGAATTTGAAAAAAAATGGAGCGACCTCAGACTATTTATTGAATACGGAATTCTTTCGAATGAAAAATTTTATGAGAGAGCAAAAGATTTTACTTTGTTTACAAATACTGATAAAAAGTGTTTTACGTTCGATGAGTATAAAAACATCATTAAAGAAAACCAAACAGATAAAGACGGTAAATTAATTTACTTATATTCAACAAACGCAGAAGAACAATTTAGCTTTATTGAGAGTGCTAAAGCAAAAGGATATGATGTTTTATTAATGGACGGACAACTTGATGTTCATTTTATTAATTTCTTAGAACAAAAATTTGAAAAATCTCAATTTGTAAGAGTTGATTCTGATATTGTTGATAAATTAATTCAGAAAGATAAAACAAACGAAAGTAAACTGACTGTTGAGCAACAAAACAGATTAAGACCTGTTTTTAAAAGTCGATTAAAAAACAAAGAGGTTTTTAGCGTTATTTTTGAAAACATGGAAGAAAACGAAGCTCCGGTTTTAATTACACAATCGGAATTTATGAGACGAATGAAAGATATGTCTTCGTTAAACCAAATGAATTTCTATGGCAACTTGCCGGATAATTACAATTTAGTTATTAATACAAATCATCGTCTTATTGTTAAAATTTCCGAAGATGTTGATAAAAAGAATGAAGCTAAATTAAAGAAATTTGATGATGAATTATCTCCAATTATTGAGGAAAAGAAAGCATTAGATGAAAAAAATAAAGACAAGAAAGAAGAAGAAATAGAGCAAGTAGAAAAAGATAAAACCAAAGAATTACAAGAAAAGATTGATGAAATTAACAAAAAGAAAGACGAGGTTTTATCAAGCTATGGGTTGAAAAATAAAATTGTGAAACAGTTAATTGATTTGGCTTTAATTTCAAATAATATGCTAAAAGGCGAAGACTTAAACTTGTTTGTGAAAAGAAGTATTGATTTAATTAAATAATTAATAACTCAGGTTAATAATAAATTTTATAAAAAATCCCGTTAAAAATTTTTTAACGGGATTTTTTATTTTTATTCACTATTGTCCGAGATAATGCTATATCGTCCCTAACGGGACTTATGTTTGAATTGCAACTTGTTTTCTACCAACATATTGGGCACTACGGGACAGTCCCGTCAGGGACTTAATATTGGAAGAACTGAAAGTAACCCCCATTTATTTTAAGTCCCATCGGGACGTAATAATAGCAGAGGGTTCAACAGATTCAACATTTTTTAGTCGGACAGTAGTGATTTTTATTGTAAAAAATTATTGATTTTTAAATAAAAAGATTATTTTTACTAATGTCATAACTTCGTTAATATTTTTACGTTTTATTTATAAGTTTAACTTAATATGAGACAAAATAAACTATATCTTCTTTTTATATTTTGTTTTTTAACATCCATTGTTGTAAAATCACAAAATCAGTTAAATCCCCAAGTTCAACAAAAGATAAATTTATACCAAAGTCAAATTACACAATCACAAATAAATGATGATAAGAATGAAGAAGGTCGATTGCTTAATTTGTTGGCTTCCTTGTACTGGAATAATAATCATCAGGAAGAAGCTATCGAGTGTTTTAAAAAATCGCTGGAGATAAATAAGCAAATTGGTAACAAAAACGCTATTTATCAAATAAATACAGATATTGGTTTAATTTATTCGGATATTAATGACTATGAAGAAGCAATGAAATATTTTAATGATGGTTATTCAATGAGTCTTGAGTTAAAGAGTAAATATAAAGAAGCATCTTCATTGAATAATATTGCATTAATATTTCAATATTCGGGTAAATATCAGGATGCAATAGATAATTCAATGTCCGCATTAAAAATATCAAAAGAATTAAACGACATTAAATTAATCAAGAATTGTTATGGTATTATTGCAGAGAATTACAAGAAAATAGGCAATACAGAAAAGTCATTCAAGTATTTTAATTACTATTCATCGCTTAGTAAGCAAATCCAAAATCAAGAAATCAAAAAAAAAGAACAAAAGAGTCAACTTGAGGTTGATAATATGAGGAATATTACACATAAGGCAATTGAAGAAAAAGAGCAAAAAGAAAAACAATTATTATTAACAAAAAAAGATTTATCAACACAAAAAAAATTGACAAAAGAAAAACAACTTCAAATAGATCTTCTTGATAAAGAAAAGAAAATTAAAGAATTAAAAATAAACGAACAAAAAGCACAAATTAGAAATGCAGCTTTAACTAGAAATTTTTTTATTATAGGATTTTCGCTTGTTTTAATATTTTCAACTTTGCTGTATAGATTATATCTGCAAAAGAAGAAAACAAATAAATTGTTAGCAGAAAGTAATATCCAACTTCAAAGACAAAAAGAAAAAATTGAGCAACAAAGTATTTTGCTTTCAGAATCACACAAAAAATTAAAAAAGAGAAATTCACAAATATTAGATAGTATAAGTTATGCAAGTAGGATTCAAGAAGCTATTTTGCCATATCAAGAAGCAATACAAAAAAGCTTGCCTAAATCATTTGTGTTTTTTAAACCGAGGGATATAGTAAGCGGTGATTTTTATTGGTATTCAGAGCAAGATAATAAAATTTTTATAGCAGCTGCCGATTGTACCGGACATGGTGTTCCGGGTGCTTTTATGTCAATGATAGGAAATACATTATTAAATGAAATTGTTAAAACAAAAAAAATCTCATCTCCTGCATTAATACTTGAAAAATTAAACAAAGAAGTAGTCTCAATTCTTAATCAGGATGGTTCAACTTCTAATTTCCAAGATGATGGAATGGATATTAGCATTTGTTGTATAGATAAAGAGAATCAAGAATTCACAATTGCTTGCGCAAATAGTACAGCTTATTTCATTGAAAACAACAAGCTTTATAGCATAAATGGAGATGTTTTTTCAATAGGAGGTGTTTTTTCAAGTAAATTAGGCGTTTCGTTTAATAATCATTCTTTTAAAATAAACAAAGATTCTGTGCTATATATGTTTTCCGATGGCTTTAAAGACCAATTTGGGGGAAATAATAATGAAAAATTTATGATTGGTCAGTTTGAAGATATGTTATTAAATATTCATAGTAAAGATATGGATAAACAAAAGTCAATAATTAAGAATACTTTGGATGATTGGAAAGGAGATTTCCCCCAAGTTGATGATATTCTTATTATTGGGATAAAATTTTAATTTACTATTTATGATAAAATTTTTTAAAAATATTATTTCTATACTTTTTATACTTCTGATTAGTATTTTTAGTTTAAATGGACAAACAAATTATCCAAAAGGTTTCCCATTTATTAAAAATTATTCCTTTGAAGGACAAAAATTCAGTTTGCAAAATTGGGCAATTGCCCAAGATAATACAGGAATAATGTATTTCGCCAATTCAGCCGGAGTGTTAATTTATGATGGTGTTACATGGGAATTATTTGAACTTCCTAATCATTCTGCAATACATTCTTTGGTAGTCGACAGTTTAGGAGTAATATATGTTGGTGCAACTCGTCAATTTGGGTATTTGAAAAATAATCTGCGAGGAAAATTAGAATACATTTCATTATCTGACAGCCTGTCAGAGATTAATTTTGAATACACATGGAACACTTTTGCCAATAAAAATGGTATATATTATATTGCCGGACGAAAAAATATTTATCATTTTCATAATAATAAACTTAAAAAAGTTAATATTCCTTCCGAAATGTCTAAGTTTAGGGCATTTCAAATAAATAATGATATTTATACTATTGATGATGAAGAGGGTATTTTTAAGCTTGTTGACGATACATTAAAAAATCTCCATCAAGGGAAATCCATCTGTTCTAAAGGTGTATATACAATGTTTCCTTTTAAAAATAATAAAATTTTATTAGGAACTCGAAATGCCGGGCTTTATTTATATTCTCCTAAAGATTATAAAAATAATGATGGAACAATTACAAAATTTAAAACACAGATTGATGATTATTTCGTAAATTCTCGTATTTATTCAGGTGTTTTACTCAGTAATGGAAATTATGTTATTACAACATTAAGAAAGGGTTGTGCTATTATTACACAAAAAGGTAAACTCATTAATATTTTAGATAAAAAAATAGGTTTATCGACAAACTCAATTTATTATCCCTTTCAAGACAAGCAAGGTAATTTATGGCTTGCAACAGAAAATGGTATTTCAAAAATTGATTTGAATTCACCAATCACTCAGTTTAATGAAAAAACCGGTATTTCCGGTAGCATGCAATCTGTTTGTGAGTTTAACAAAAAAATAATTATTGCTACTACATCGGGAATATATTATTTACCTGAATTAGATAATAAGAATTTAGAAAATAATTCTTTAATATTACCCTTGTCAACTCAACATCTGTATAATACAGAGTTTTGTAATATAAAATTAGACGGGAAAGAAATTTTGTTAGCAGGCCCATTACGTAATATTGTTCGTATTAAAGATAATTTGACTATTAGTCCATTAAAAAAGTTTTATGCATGCAATAGTATTTGTCAATCGGTTCGTAATCCGGAAAGAGTATTTTTTGGTAATCCATACGGGATTTCATCTATAACTTTCAAATTAAATTCTTATAATAATATTATTATTAATGACGAAGGTAAGTTAAAAAATTTTAATGAAAATGTTATACTTATTAGTCCTGATAAGAAAGGTGGTTTATGGTTTTCTACTTTATTAAACGGGATAATATATATAAAATTTAGTGAAAATAAAGATTTGTCAAGTTATAAAACTTTTTATTATGACACTTCTGATGGTTTGCCTGTCATAGATAATTGCAAGACTTATTTTATTGACGATAAAATAGTAATTGCTTCTGAAAAAGGTCTTTATACCGTTAAGGATACTTCCGTAGAGCCAAAAGATTATAAATTTGTTCCTTTAAATGATTATGGCTTAGATTATTCAGTTGATCTTTTATCAATTAAAAAAATTTATGTTGATAAAAAAAATAATAAATGGTTTATCACATCTGCAGGGATTTGCCAATATAATGATAGTTTAAAAAAATTAATTACTACTCCGTTTAGATTCATTGCAAAAAAATCTATACAAGGCATTTTTGTTGATGATAATAATATTGCATGGATGTTTTCATCTAACACATTATTTAATTTTAATCAAAATATTAAATATAATATTGACAGTAAATACAATCCAATAATAAGAAAAGTAACCATTGCTAAAGATTCAACTATTTATATCGGTTTCCGAAATAATAATCGTAAAATAGTAAATAACACAAGTATTAAGTATAAAAATAATTCAATAATTTTTAAATATACCTATCCTGATTATTATTCGGAAGAAGATAATAAATACAAATATTACCTTGAGGGTTTTGATGAAGATTGGAGTGAGTGGACTTCACAAACAAAAAAGGAATATACTAATTTGGGAGAAGGAACATACTATTTTAGAGTTAAAGCCAAAAATTTATATGATTATGAAAGCGATGAAGTAGTATATGAGTTTACAATTTTACCGCCATGGTATAGAACAATTTTTGCATATGTTTTATATCTTGTTTTGATTGTTCTTGCAGTATATAAGTATATAAATTATAAAACCATACGTTTAAGAGAAGAAAAACAAAAGTTAAAAAAAGGAATAAAAATCGCTGTTGAAGAGATTGAACAACAAAAAGAAGAACTAAGAGCCCAAACAGAAAGATTAGTAGAAACAAATAAAGAGTTGCAGAAATTATCATTAGTAGTACAAAAAACCGAGAATGCAATTTCTTTAATAGATGAACAAGGAAACTTTGAGTGGGTAAATCCGGGGTTTACTCGTATGTATGGCATGACTTTTAGTGAGTTTGTTACTAAAGTGTCGCCAAATATTAAAACTGCAAAAAAAGATAAAAAAGTATTAGAGGCAATAAATAAATGCTTTGATGAAAAAGTTTCGGTAAGCTATGAGTTTTTAACTGTTGATGCTAAAGGAGATAGATTGTGGGCCAAAACAACACTTACGCCCATTCTTGATAACGAAAGAAACATAATAAAGATTATTGCAATAGATACAGATATTACCAAACTTATTGAAGCAGAAGAAAGAATTGAAAAACAAAATGAGAAAATATTAAACCAAGCAAAAAATTTAGTAAATATTAATAAAGAATTGAAAAAATTGTCAATTGTAGCAAGCAAAACAGACAATGCTGTTGCATTAATGGATGCAAAAGGAAATTTCGAATGGGTAAACGATGGTTTTACTCGTATGTATGGCTATACTATTGATGAATTAATTAATGAGAAGAATAATATAATTGGATTAGATGCAAATCTTGATATTAATGACTTAATTAATGTATGGTTTGGTAAAAAAGAAACAATTATTTATGAAACTGAAAAAGTCACAAAGTTCGAAGAAAAAATTTGGGTTCAAACTACCTTAACTCCGATTTTAGATAATAATAGTAATAAAGTTAAAAAATTAATAACTATTGATACAGACATTAGTAATATAAAAGAAGCAGAAGAGAAAATTCAACAACAAAAAGATGAAATTCAAACACAAAGAGATTTTGCAGTAAAACAACGCGATGAAATATCAATACAAAAACAAGAAATTGTTGATAGTATAATTTATGCTAAACGAATACAAACAGCTATTCTCCCTTCTAAAAAAGTAATTGATAAAATACTTCCGGAATATTTTATTTTATATAAACCTCGCGATATTGTCAGTGGCGATTTTTATTGGATTCAAAAGAAAGATAAAAAAGTCATTATTGCAGTTGCCGATTGTACAGGACACGGTGTTCCCGGTGCTTTTATGAGTATTATTGGGGTGTCTTTTATTAATGAGATTGTTAATGTTAAAAATATTGTTCAACCAAATGAAATTTTAGATAATCTTAAAAATAGAATTATTAACTCTTTACAACAATCAAGCAGAGATGACAGCATTCGGGATGGAATGGATATGTCGATTTGTATTATCGATAATGAGAAAGACACCTTAGATTTTGCAGGAGCTAATAACCCAATTTATATTGTTAGAGATGATGAACTTATTGAAGTAAGCCCGGATAAGATGCCTGTTAGTATTTATAAAAATATCTCAAAACCTTTCACAAATCATAAAATTAGTTTAACAAAAGGTGATTTAATATATTTGTTTACAGATGGCTATGCAGACCAATTTGGTGGAGAAAAAGCCAAAAAATTTAAGTATAGACAGTTTAAACAATTGTTTTTGAAAATGAAAGATACAAGTATGTTCCAACAAAAAATTATTCTTGACAAAACTATTGAACGCTGGGCAGGTGATTTAGCGCAAGTTGACGATATTCTTGTTATGGGTATCAGATATAAAGGCAAGTGATGTTTTTAATAATATAAATATATGTGATAGATATTAATTTAATCAGATTGCTAAAACATTGCAATGATTTATATGAAAAATTTAAAAACATATTTATTTCTTTTTTTATTGTTTTTTACAACAATTTGTTTCTCGCAAAATGTTGAGTATAAAGGAATGCCGTTTGTTAGAAATTTTTCAGCAAAAGAATATAAGGGAGAACCACAAAATTGGGCTATTGCACAAGACCAAAGAGGAGTAATGTATTTTGGTAATAATAAAGGAGTGTTGGAATTTGACGGTGAAAATTGGAAATTATACCCAACACCAAATCATTCGTGCGTTCGTTCGCTTGCAATAGACAGCACAGGCACACTCTATGTTGGAGCATTTAACGAGTTAGGATATATGGCTTCTGATTCTTCAGGCAAATTAAATTATGTTTCATTATTGAATAAGCTAGATGAAAAAGATAAAAAATTTAATGATGTATGGAAGATATGTATTACTACTGAAGGAGTTTTCTTTTTAACAGTCGATAAAATATATAAATATTATAATGATAAGTTTTCAGTTATTAAGATTAAATTATTGGCATCACTTGGTTTTCTTGCACACGACAGACTATTCCTTATTCAGGAAGATAAGGGGCTGTTTGAGTTAGTTAACGATACAGTTGTCAGATTACCTCATACTTCACACATTTATTCAGATTTTATAATACCATATTGTGACAATAAAATTCTTATATATAATTCAAAAGGCTTTTATGTTTATAATCTTGATTTGATTGACAAAAAAACGAAAGCAAAAGAATATAATGATAAGGATTATCCACCTTCAATAATTAAAAAAGTAAGTTTGCAGGCAGAAGATTATATTAGAAAAAATGGATTGTATTCATGTGCAAAAATTAATAATAATTTATTTGCAATAGGTACTACGCGAGGAGGAATTATTATGTTCGATAAAAAAGGAGATTTTGTTCAACTTGTAAATAAAAATTCCGAATTGCTAAATAATACAATTTTAAGTTTATATGTTGATAATAGTAATAATTTGTGGACAGCTTTAGATAACGGAATTTCTTATTTGCAGATAAATTCACCAATTACACGATTTACCGAATTAAATAATATTGAAGGAAGCATATTAGCATTAATAGGATATAAAAATAGAACTTATTTTAGCACCATACATGGTGTTTTTTATCTCCCTGAATTTAATTTAAAAAATGCTAATAAAAAATATTCTGTTTTAAAGGTTGAAAATACAAATTTTGCTTTTTGGGATTTTGTTAACATAAATGGACGTCTACTTGCAGGTGGTAGTTACGGTATTGTGCAAATTAACGATTCAATTGCAGAAGAAGTTGAAGCAACTAATTCAATTTATTCTTTTGGAACATCACAAAAGTTATCTAATTATTTATTTCTCGGTTTAACATCAGGCTTTATGTCCTTAGAAATAGACACACTTAATAAAAGTAAAAATATTAAATTTATAAAAAGACATAATTTTGATGAGTTTAACGAACCTATAAGAAAAATAACAAGCGATAGCCTTGGTAATCTATGGTTGACTTCAGAATATAATGGAGTATATAAAATCGATTTTTTGTCAGATAATGACATGAAGTACAAAATTACTCATTATGACACTTCGGATGGCTTGCCTCAACTTGATTATAATTTTGTGTATAATATTAAAAACAAAATGTTTATTGCCACATCTAAAGGGATTTATAAACCAATACGAATTAACAAAGAAAAAGAATTCAAATTTATTAGAGATACTTCTTTTCAATCTGAATTTGATACGATAGGAATAAATAAGATTGATATTGATAATAAAAATAATTTATGGGCAAATACGGATTTTAATATTGGGTTTTTTCGCAAAGACGATAATAATAAATTAACATTTAATGATACCGTTTTTAGAAAGTTAGATAATGTTTATGATTTTTACATTGATTCTTCAAGTGTAGTATGGATGTCAAGTGCTGGCGAGCAACTTTTCAGATACGATGATAATACTATTTCTAACTATCATATTCCATATAGAACCTTAATCAGAGAGGTCAAAATATCTTCAGATTCGATAATTTTTTACGGAAACAATTATAACGATTATATAAAAAAAGGGGAATATTTTGTTAAACAGTCTTTTGAACAACCGGCAAGTTTAATACCAACAATAAAACATAAATATAATTCAATTATTTTTTCCTTTTCGTCGACATTTTATGAAAATACGAGGGGGAATAAATATAAATATAAGTTAGAAGGTTTTGATAAGAAATGGAGTAGCTGGACAGAACAAACCAAAAAGGAATATACTAATCTGCCTAACGGCGAATATACATTTGTAGTTAAATCAAAAAATTATTATGGGATTGAGAGCATTCCTGCATCTTTTAAATTTATTGTTTTGCCACCTTGGTACCAAACAATTTGGGCGTATATTTTTTATGTAATAATCTCATTTTTTGTATTAAGGCTAATTTTAAAAGTTAACTCAAAACGGCTTGTTGCTGCAAATTTACGCCTTGAAGAAATTGTAAAACAGCGCACATCCGAAATTAGACAACAAAAAGAAGAATTGCAAGCAAATAGCGAGTTGATTAAATCGGTAAATAGAGAACTCAAAAAGAAAAATGTTTTAATAACAGATAGCTTAAGCTATGCAAAAAGAATTCAAGATTCAACTTTGCCTTCACATAAACTTATAAAAGAATATTTACCACATTCGTTTGTGTTTTTCAAACCAAGAGATATTGTAAGTGGTGACTTTTATTGGTTCTCAAAACAAAATAATAAAGAAATTATTGCCGTTGTAGATTCAACAGGACATGGAGTGCCCGGAGCGTTTATGTCAATGATTGGGAATACTTTGTTAAATGAGATTGTTATAAATGAGAAAATTTATACACCGGCGGTCATACTTGAAAAATTAAATTTAGGTGTTATTAAAGCTTTACATCAAGAAGTAGAAACAGATGATGTGCAAAGTGATGGCATGAATATTAGTATTTGTTGTATTGATAAAGAAAAGAAACTTATTGAAATTGCCAATGCCGACCAAATGGCCTATTTAATTAGAGATTGTGAGCTTATTACAATTGATGCTGATATTTTTTCTGTAGGCGGAAATTTTTCTCGCAAAATAGAAGTAAGTTTTACAAACAAAATATTTAATTACAAAGAAGGAGATATGTTATATTTATTTTCTGATGGATATCAAGACCAATTTGGTGGAGATAATAATACTAAATTTATGGCAAGTAATTTTAAAAATTTATTGTCAGAAGTTAGCAAACAAGATATTAATAAACAGTTCGATATAATCAACAAAACTTTTTTAGAGTGGAAAGGTAATACACGTCAAATTGATGACGTGCTTGTTATTGGCGTAAGATTGAGTTCTTAATATTGGATTAATTCAAAAGGTAAATCAATTAATTTCGAATATTTTAAACCGGAAGCATACATATCAGTATCTTCTTTCTGATAATACCATTTTATAACTACTTCTTTATTCTCAGATAGTTTTTCTAATAAAAAGAATATTTTTACTAATTGCTTAGCTGTTGAAGTAGAAAAGTAATCTAATTTAAATGTAAATATGTTCTTTTCATTAGGGTTGTCAATATAATTATTAAGCCAGCTAAAAACAGGATGAAAAAAAGCAATGGCATCTTCTGGCAAAGATTTTTTTGATATAGAAAATATATTCTCGTCAGGAGCAAAATAAATTTCAGGGGTGTCTTCAGTAGACTTTATGTATAATTTCTCCATTTTTTTATATAAGTTTAGTATTCAATAATTTCAAATTCAATGTCTATAAGTTTATCATAGCGTAATCCTGACGACTTCATGTCTAAATCGCCTTTTTTAAAGAACCATCTAATTTTTACTTTGTTTAATCTTTGAAGCCCTTCTAACATCAATAACAATTTTGTAATCTGTTTAGCTGAAGCTGTATTAAAATAATCTAATTTAAAATCAAAAATTGTTTCTTTATTAGGATTTTTCTGGTATTCTTCTATCCACTCAAACACAGGAGTGTAAAATTCAACAGCATTTTCAGGGAGAGATCTTTCTGAAATAACAAACTCATTTGTATCTTTTTTAAGGTGTATTTTCGGAGTTTCTTCAGTTGCCTCAATTATTAAATTATTCATATCTTAATCATTATATTCTATGCAAGTTCTAATAGTAAAAAATGAAAATTCATCATTTATTTTATTAAAATCGTATATTATTTTATTTTTGCTTTTAAGCCTAAGTTCTATTAATCCTAATCCAGCTTCTTTACTGCTGTCAATTTGAAAATTAAATAATCTGTCGTTGTAAAATTTGTTTAGTTCTTTATCGTTTAAACCATTAACATGTTCAATTTTTAATTTTAGGTCATCTACTTTCTTGTTGTTAATATAATTCCCGGAATTCAAAAAATAAGCATTACCTTTTTTATTTATAAAAAATATTCCTGAATTACCTTTTTCTGGCTCGAGAGTATCACCGTGTTTAACTATGTTTTGAAGCATTTCAACCATTATGTTAAACACTCTCTTTTTTAGTAATAAAGCATGAGACATATGCTCTTCAATTATTGATAGAAGGTTTATTAAATTATCTTGATTTAAAATCCCATTAAATATTAAAAGAACATCTTCTTTGTTAAGTATGTTATGAAGTTGTTTGATGTTTGTTAAAGAGTAAATTATATCTTCATTTTTTGTTTCTTGAGATACTGATATTTCTGTATGAAGATAAAAAAATGAGAATTCATCATCAATTTCTTTAAAGTCGTAGGTTAATTTATTCCCAGACTTTCTTGCCATTTCAATAAGTCCCAAACCTGCACCACCTTTATTAGACATCATATTGTCGTTTAAAACTGACTTGTAGAATTTTTTAAGTTCTTCTTTTCCCAGACTGTTAATTTTATCTAATTGTTCGGTTAATTTTGGAATGTGATCTTTTGCAATAAGATTACCGGTGGTTATGTAGTATCTGGTTTTTTTTTGTTGGATAACAAAAATCCCTGATTTTTCATCTTGGCTTAATTTATCTTGATGCCGTGTTATATTCTGAAGTCCTTCAACCATAATTGAAAAAACTCTTTTTTTCATTTTTGAAGATTCTCCAAAATTTGCCAAATTAGTCTCGGTTAACGAAATAATTTTATCTGTTACGCCTTGTGTAAAAAGCCCCCTGTAAATATAACTTAAATTATCTTTTTCCATGCCTTCATATAATTGAAAGGCAAAACTTAAATCATTTAACATATATACTTATCTTAAAAAATATTCTAAATATACTATATTTATATTATTTTGTCAAAAAAAAACAAAAAATGATAAAAAAAAACACAGAGATTAAATTTTTATATTTCCTGTAAAGACTAGTTTAGCAGGACCTTCAATCCAAATATTGTCAAAAGTTCTATTTTTATTTTTGTTTAGAAAAACTTTCAAATCTCCTCCTTTTGTAGTAATAAAATACTCATTATTATTCAATTTGCTTAATAATGAGAAGCTAATAGCTGAAGCAATAACTCCGGTTCCACACGATAGGGTCTCGTTTTCTACACCGCGTTCGTAAGTTCTAACAAAAATACTATTTTCCATTATTTCAACAAAATCTACATTTGTCCCTTTTTCTCTAAATCTTTTGTTGTGTCTAATTTTGAAACCTTTTTTGTAAACATCAAAATTTTCAATGTTTTTAACAAAACATACATAATGAGGAGAACCAGTATCTAAATAATAGTAATTTTTACCAAATTCAATTTTATTAACATTTTGCATTTTAAGTTTAACATTTTCAAATTCATCAACTTCTGCTTGGTGAGTTCCATCAACAGCAATAAATTTTGTAGAGTTATTAATTATTCCTATTTTTTTTGCAAAAGAAACAATACACCTGCCTCCATTTCCACACATTGATGCTTCTTTGCCATCAGAATTAAAATAATGCATTTCAAAATCATAATTGGAATGACTGTTTAATAAAATTAAACCATCGGCACCAATTCCGAATCGTCTATCACATAGTAGATTAATTTGAGCAGAAGAAATATTTGCAAATATATTACTTCTATTGTCAATTAAGATAAAGTCATTGCCAGTGCCCTGATATTTACAAAAATCAATGTTCATAATAGAGATTTTTATTTAATTACAATTTAATAAAAAAATTACATAAATGCAATAATAAAATATTAATATTCGTTATCAACAAAAGTGAAGAGTTTATAAACGCTTTATGTTAGTTTGTAGTATTAATATTAAATTATAATTTATGAAACGTAAAGATTTTTTTATTAGTTTATCAACTGCATTAGCTGGTGGCTTAATTTCTGTTGCAGTATTTTATTTTATCGTAGTAGA
Organism: Bacteroidota bacterium; assembly: GCA_003648455.1. Next base: position 25,511 of record QMPG01000001.1, on the reverse strand, counting down.
TAATAGTAGGAAGAATATTAATTTCTCAGATCAAATTAAGAATGAGAAATTTGTAAATTTTGAGCCAAGTATGATTAAGTCTTCGGGAACCACTGACTTTACTTTAGCAGCACAAAAAACAGTTCCTGCCGTAGTCCATGTTAGAATTGTAGAGAAACAAATGGTGCAATATTATCAAAACCCATTATATAATTTTTTTTATGGTAATAGTCAAAAACAATATAGAGTTCAGCCTGTTGTTGCATCTGGCTCAGGTGTTATTATTTCAGATGATGGTTATATTATTACAAATAATCATGTTGTTGAAAATGCAGATGAAATTGAGGTTACTTTAAATGATAAAAGAACATATATTGCAAAATTAATTGGGACAGATACTTTTACTGATATTGCATTAATAAAGATTGATGAAAATAAACTACCATTTATAACCTATGGGGATTCTGAAAATTTAAAAATTGGAGAGTGGGTATTGGCAGTAGGAAATCCTTTTAATTTAACATCAACAGTAACCGCAGGTATTGTTAGTGCTAAGGCTCGAAATATTAATATATTGAATAAAAAATATGCAGTAGAGTCATTTATCCAAACAGATGCAGCAGTAAATCCCGGTAATAGTGGTGGAGCATTGGTAAATACCGAAGGAGAATTAGTGGGGATTAATACGGCTATTGAATCAAGGACAGGTTCTTATACAGGTTATTCGTTTGCAGTACCTGTTAGCATTGCAAAAAAAGTTGTTGAAGATTTACGTAAATATGGCAAAGTACAAAGAGCATATATTGGTGTTAGTATTAATGATATAAACTCAGAGTTTGCCAAATCTAATGGAATAAAAAAGATTGAAGGTGTTTATATTAATGGAGTAAATGAAAACGGTGCAGCAAAAAATGCCGGCTTGCTTGAAGGTGATATAATTTTAAAAGTTGCAGGAGTACCAGTTAATAAAGTGTCTGAGTTACAAGAGCAAATTAGTAAATATCGACCAGGAGATAAAATTAATTTTACTATAAAAAGGAAAAATAAAATAAAATCATTTCTAGTAATTCTTCGAAACATAGAAGGTAACACTAATGTTATTAATAAGAACGAGACAGTTTCCTTTTTAGGTGCTAATCTTAAAGAAATTACTCCAAATGAAGCAAAACGGTTAAGAATAACAAATGGAGTAAAAATTATCGAGATTAAAGAAGGTAAGCTTAAAAATATTGGAATAAAAAAAGGTTTTATAATTACCAAAATTAATAGGCAAAATGTAGAAATTCCTCAAGATGTTAAAAATATAATTAATAATATCTCAGGGGGAGTTTATATTGAAGGCATTTACCCTAATGGAATGACTGCCTATTATGCTTTTGGGATGTAATAACTCAGGTTAATAATATATTTTATGCAAAAGGTAACTATTTCAATTTTAAATCGTAATCATTATTGGAAACTATAATATTAATTGATTACTTATTAAAAATAAGATTGATTTGCAGAAAAAAAGATATTTTAGGTTGACTTTAGCATTAAATTATTATACTTTTGCAAAAAATTTGAAAATATCAATATGAGACAATTAAAGATTACAAAATCTATTACAAACAGGGAGAGTGCTTCACTCGATAAGTATTTACAAGAAATTGGTAAAGAAGAATTGATTTCTGTTGAAGAAGAGGTGGAGTTGGCACAAAGGATTAAAAAAGGAGATAGAATAGCTTTGGAGAAATTGACAAAAGCTAATTTAAGATTCGTTGTCTCAGTTGCTAAACAATACCAAAATCAAGGTTTAAGTTTGCCGGATTTAATCAACGAAGGTAACTTGGGGTTAATAAAAGCTGCCGAAAAATTTGATGAAACAAGAGGTTTTAAATTTATCTCATATGCTGTTTGGTGGATTCGTCAATCGATATTACAAGCATTGGCAGAGCAATCACGTATTGTTAGATTGCCTTTAAACCAAGTTGGTTCATTAAATAAAATTAATAAAGCATTCTCAAAATTTGAACAAGAGAATGAAAGAAAACCTTCAGCTGAAGAGGTTGCAGATAGCTTAGAATTATCGAAAGACAAGATTGAAGATACTTTACGTGTTTCTGGTCGACATATTTCTGTTGATGCTCCTTTTGTTGATGGTGAAGATAATAGCTTGCTTGATGTATTGGAAAATAAAGATTCCCCAATTGCTGACAATAATCTATTAAGTGAATCTTTAAGAAAAGAGGTTGACAGAGCTTTATGTACTCTTACTGAGAGAGAAAGAGATATAATCAAGTTATTTTTCGGAATTGGAATTCCGGAAATGACACTTGAAGAAATTGGTGATCGTTTTGGATTAACTCGTGAACGTGTTCGTCAGATAAAAGAAAAGGCAATTAGACGTTTACGTCACACTACACGAAGTAAACTGTTAAAAACTTATTTAGGATAAAAAAGTTTATTAATTGAGAAAGGTTGAATATATTCAACCTTTTTTTTATTTGTTTTTCAAAAGTTTTTCAAGTTCGAACATCTCATCGCGTAAGCGTGAAGCTTCAATAAAATCTAGTTTTTTTGCCGCCTTCTCCATTTGTTTTTTTGTGTTAGCTATTGCTTTTTTTATTGCATTTTTGTCCATATATTTCACTATTGGATCGGCAGCTACATCTTGTTTCTTTTGAGTGTAATATTCATATTCCTCAGTATTCATATTACTAATCATTGCTTTTGTAGGCTTAACAATTTGTTGTGGCGTAATATTATTATCAGCATTATATTTCAATTGTTTTACTCTTCGGCGTTCGGTTTCATTTATCGTTTTTTGCATCGATTGTGTAATCTTATCAGCATACATAATAACTTTGCCGTTAATATTACGGGCAGCTCTTCCTGCAGTTTGAGTTAATGAGCGTTCAGAGCGCAAAAAACCTTCTTTGTCGGCATCAAGAATAGCCACTAATGATACTTCTGGTAAATCAAGACCTTCTCTTAACAGGTTAATGCCAATTAAAACATCAAAAACACCTCTTCTTAATTCATCCATAATTTCTACACGTTCAAGTGTATCAACATCTGAATGAATATACCTACATCTGATATTTAATTTTGTGAGATATTTTGTTAATTCTTCAGCCATTCTTTTGGTTAGAGTAGTAACCAAAATTCGTTCGTCTTTAGAAGCTCTTTTATTTATTTCGCCAATTAAATCATCAATCTGATTAAGGCTTGGCCTAACATCAATACTTGGGTCGATTAATCCTGTGGGCCTAATTATTTGTTCAACAATAACTCCTTCGCTTTTATTTAGTTCATAATCAGCCGGAGTTGCACTCAAATAAATGACTTTATTTGTAATATCTTCAAATTCATCAAATGTTAAAGGTCTGTTATCTAAAGCTGCAGGTAGCCTAAAGCCATATTCAACCAAATTCTTTTTGCGGGCTCGGTCGCCACCAAACATTGCTCTAATTTGAGGTATGCTAACATGACTTTCGTCGATTACAGTAAGAAAATCATCTGGGAAATAATCAATAAGGCAAAACGGACGAGACCCCGGTTTTCTGCCGTCAAAATATCTTGAATAATTTTCAATACCGGAACAATGACCCAGTTCTCGCATCATTTCAAGATCGTAAGTAACTCTCTCTTCAATTCTTTTTGCTTCAACGGGTTTGCCAATTTCTTTAAAGTAACCTATTTGTTTAACTAGATCGTCTTGTATTTTGTGAATTGCTTTATTTATATGGTCTTTGGTTGTGACAAAAATGTTGGCAGGATAAATTAGAATATTGTCTAGTTTTTCTATAGTTTTTCCATCAACAGGATTGAAAGAAATTATTTCTTCAATTTTATCGCCCCAAAAAATTATTTTGTAGGCAGAATCGCTATATGCAGGAAAAATATCAACCGTGTCGCCTTTCACTCGAAATTTACCTCTGTCAAAATCAACTTCATTGCGAGAGTACAAACTGTCGACAAAACGCAAAAGAAGTTTGCTTCGAGATATTAACTGTCCAATTTTTAATTTAATAATGTTATTGTGAAAATCTTCAGGGTTACCTATTCCATAAATGCAAGAAACTGATGAAATAACAATAATATCTTTTCTGCCAGATAATAAAGAGGATGTTGTGTGTAAACGAAGCTTTTCAATTTCATCGTTAATTTGCAGGTCTTTTTCAATATATGTATCTGAAACAGGTAAGTAAGCTTCGGGCTGATAATAGTCGTAATATGACACAAAATATTCTACTGCATTATTAGGAAAAAATTGTTTAAACTCGTTATATAATTGTGCAGCAAGAGTTTTGTTGTGGCTGAGTATTAGTGTTGGCTTTTGAGTTTTTTCAATAACATTGGCAATTGTAAAAGTTTTGCCTGAGCCTGTAACTCCCAATAATGTTTGATATTTATCATCATTGTTTATACCCTGAACTAATTTTTCTATTGCTTCAGGTTGGTCACCGGTTGGTTTGAAATTTGATTCAATTTTAAATTTCACAGACGAACAATTAACTTGTTAAATAAATTATAACATTTCTTGAATTTAATTCAAGAAAGACATAAAAATACTCAATCCAATATTAATTATACTGTTGCTTTTAGCTATTTTCTTGTTAAAGTAAAATAAACTGGAAAATGATCGCTGTAGCCTCCATAATAATTACTACCTCCATAAGTTCGGTTAGGAACTAAATTGCCTGATTTATCTTTATAACAAATCCATTTTGGATTAAAAATTTCCCCACTGTCATAATTTAAAGAATATCCTTTTTTGTCATTAAGCAAATATTGAGAAACAATTAGATTATCAAGCATATTCCAATTTTTTTTATAATAGAAAGAGCCTTTGTCTTCAATATTTTCTTTGTCATACATGAGATTATACAAATCTTTATAAGTTGTATTTTTCCTTTTGTTATTTGCATTTAGTTCTCTATTAATGCTGATATTTGTAGGTTCGTCATTAAAGTCTCCCATAATAATAATTTTGGCATTATTATTTATGTTTTGTATTGAATCTACATGCTGTCTTAAGAGTTTTGCTGCAAATACGCGTTTTGGTTCAGATTTAACTTGTCCACCCCGACGAGAGCTCCAATGGTTAAGAAAAAAGTGTAATGTGTCGGTATTAGAAGCTAAACCTTTAACATAAAGGATGTCGCGGGTTTTTGTATTCTTTGCAAATGGATAATTTATTGCTATTTTTTTATGAGATAAATATTTAAAAGCATCTTCACGAAAAAATAGAGCAACGTCAATACCTCTAAAGTCTGGACTCTCTTCATGTACTATTTTATAATTTCCTTTTGCAAGGCAATCTTGCTTGAGAAGAGCTTTTAAAACATAATCATTTTCAATTTCGTAGAGACCGATTATTTCAGGTAACTCATTTTTATTAATAGAGCAAAGAACTTTAGCAATATGATTGATTTTTTCGTTAAAACGTTTTTCTGTCCACTTTTTTTTGCCATTAGGAGTAAATTCATCATCTTTTTTTACAGCATCATCAAAAGTGTCGAAGAGATTTTCAACATTGTATGAAACAATTGTGAAATTTTTGTTTTTATCATATTCGTTATCTTGGGCATATGAAGTATAAAATGTGAATGTTAGTGCAATTAAAAAAATATTTTTTTTCATGTTTAAATTTTAAAAATTGAATTTGAACAATAATAATAAATGGGTTATCTCCAAATATTGTATTAAGTTAATGTGATAATTTAAAATATAAAAAAATTAAATTATAATGTGTTTATGTAATTATTTTAATCAAAACTATTAATACAATCGTCAAGTTTGTCATAAATATCAAAAACTTTATCAAGTTTAGTTATTTGTACAAGCTCCATAGTTTCGTCTGACACATTACAGATTTTAAAAAATGAATTGTTGAGTTTCGATGTTTTATATGCAGAGACTAAGGCTCCAAAGCCAGAGCTGTCAATAAAATCTACATCATGCAGGTCTAAAATTAGTTTTGTTCCCTTTTTAATTAAATGCTTGTTGAGTTCTTTTTTTACATCTTCAGAAATAAGGATATTAAATTTGTTAATGTTTTCTTCAAAAGAAGCAATTAAAATATCTTTATGCTTATTAATTATTAACATAAGTTTTGAATTAAATTTTACGCAGTTAATGAATTTTTCGTAATAATTTCAAGTTCATCGAGAACCAATTTAGAAATTTTTTCAAATTTAGAAATAATTAATGGATATTTTTCAATTTCTTTTGCTTCTTTTGCACAAATTTCTAATTTTTTCATGTCTAGAGCTAGTTTTGATATCCCAAGCATTGCTACTGATGATTTAACGCGATGAGCAACAGCTCCAAGTGTTTGCCAGTCTTTATCGTTGTAAGCACTATTTAAATCTTCAATAAATTCGGGTATTTGTGATTTGAAGATATCAATAAATTCAAGAATTATTTTATTGTCATTTTCTGCAACACTATTTAAGTATTCAAGGTTAACAAATTTTTCATGAAATTGTTCTTCATTATTGGCAGGTTGCGATAAGTAAGTTGAAATTTTTTTGAAAAAAACTTTTTGTTTAAAAGGTTTGGAAATGTAATCATCCATACCTGCATTAATGCATTTTTCTTTTTCCCCTTTAATAGCTGCAGCTGTTAATGCAATAATTGGAACATTTTTTTTATTAATGCTAAAATATTTTCTTATATACTGTGTTGTTTCGTAACCATCCATTTCTGGCATGTGCAAATCCATGAGGATTAGGTCATAGTCGTTGTTTTTGAATTTTTCTATAGCAATTTTACCGTTATTAGCAACATCAACATTTATATTTATTTTTTTTAGAAGTGTAACAACAAATAATTGGTTTACTTCATTGTCCTCAACTAGTAGAATTGATTTGTTGAAGCAATAATCTAAATTTTCACCACGATTATCAGAATTAATAATAATATTTTTTCCTTTTGGGGTGCTAATCTTTTCAGATTTGATGAAAGTAATATTAAAAGAGAAAGTGCTTCCTTTATTGGGAGTGCTTTTAACATAAATATTACCCCCTTGCAATTCTACTAATTGTTTAGAAATTGTAAGACCTAAACCTGTACCTCCATATTTTCTGGTTGTGTTGCTACTTGCTTGTCTGAAGCTATAAAAAATTGATTCTAGTTTATCTTTAGGGATACCAATTCCTGTATCAATAACAGAAAATAATAATGTGATGTTTTTTAATTCACTTTCAAGAACTTTAACTTTAACGGAAACACCTCCTTTTTCAGTAAATCGAATTGCATTACTAATAAGATTTGATAATATCTGGGCTAGTCTGGTTTTGTCTCCTAATATATATTCCGGTACATTGTTACTAATATCAAGTTTTAGAGATAGTTTTTTTTGTTTTGTTTTAAAATTAAGAGTAGAGATGAGTTTTTCTAATAAAGTATATAAGTTGAATTCAACTTGTTCAAATTCAATTTTCCCTGCCTCTAATTTTGAAAAATCGAGAATGTCATTTATTATAACTAACAGGTTATCAGCCGAATTGCAAATATTATCAAGATATTTGTTTTGATTTTTGGTGAGTTTTGTGTCTGCCATAAGATTAGCCATACCAATAATTCCATTTATTGGAGTTCGAATTTCATGGCTCATGTTTGCAAGAAATTGTTCTTTTATTTTTACAGAGCTTTCTGCTTGTTCTTTGGCAAGTGTTAAAACAATATTTTGCCTTTCAATTTGAGTAAGCATTGTGTTAAAACCTTGAATTAATTTGCCAATTTCATCGTTACCCCTTTTTTCAATTCGAACTGAGAAATCTTTGTTTTTTGATATTTCATCGGTCAATTTTGCGAGTTTTAAAATAGGTCTCGAAATAATTTGTTGAAATTTAATAGATAGCAAGAAAGAAATAAAAAGAGCAAAAAATAAAATAAATAAAAGGACTTTTGAGAAATCAGATATGCGTTCACTATACTCTTCTAAATCGGAGTTTATATAAATAGTTCCAATTATTTCATTATCTAAATAAATTGGCTTAAATATAATTAAAGAATTTTTTTTAAAAATAGTTGAATCTCTTGGTGTTGATGGGAACTCTATTTTTGTATAGAATGAAGTATCTTTTTTATATTCTGCAAAGAGTTTCCCTTTTTTATTATATATTGAAGCTTGTCTAATATGTTTATATGAATTTAAAAAGCTTAGGATTTTAATGGCTTCATCTTTACTATCAAAAAATAGGTTTGCAGTATTATTATCACCAATAACTTCAGCTAAGGTCGATAAATCTCTAATAGTTTTTATTTCAAATTGCTTCCTGTCATAAGTGTAAAATATTATGCCAGAAAGAATTAGCGATACAGAGCTAATAAAAAGGACTAAACCTACTATTTTTGTTTTTATTGATAGATCATTAAAACTTAATTTCATCAGAGGATATAATTTTAGCAAGAATCAGAAGTTTTGAGCTAATTATTAAATTCGATTGAATGGCAATGTCTTTGTTTATTTCAAAGCGGTGTTTTGAGTACTGTTGAGTAAAATTTAAAATTCCACCTGAGATACAAAAGTCTTCAATATTATCTCCAATTGTTAATATCGGCTTATTTTTTGTTTCATTCAGAACTCTATAAAGTTCTGATTTTTTTAGTTGTGAAATAAATAATAAATGGCAATTTTGGACATCTTTAGGATTATTAATGAATTTTATTACCCATTTTCTACCATTAACAGTTCTGTTCTGTATTGTTTTGGTAAGAATAACTCCAAAAGGGTTGTTCCCATAAATACCTAAAACAAAAGGAGAAGTTTTATTAGAGAATGAATTGTCTGGCCATTTTACAAATTTTGCGAAATTAAAAATATAAGCTGCTTTTACTTCATATTCAGTATACGATTGTGTGTATACTTTTATAAAAAAAGCACACATAAACATACTTAAAAATGAAATGCGTATTATGTATTTTTTATATTTTGTAATATTTGTCAAATTGTTATTTTTTTTAATTTTTAATTACTTCAAAAATTTTAATATTGACTTTTCGGTTTTTGTCTTCTTGAGTTTTTGTATACTCGTTTGCAGACTTACTTTCTCCATATCCGTTTATTATTGAACGTCTTGTATCAATGTTTTTATCAATGAAAAATTTCAAAACAGAATTTGCTCTCTTTATTGATAAATTAAGGTTGAAGTTTTCTTCACCTTGAGTATCTGCATAACCAGATATTTCAATTCCTAATGTCGGGTTATTAATTAACAATTCTGATATTTGGTTCAATTTGTTTGTGTAATTTTTCTTAATTAAAAATTCATTTTTATTAAAGAAAATATTGTATTCTAAAATTATTTTACGATCGCTTTCTTTTGAGGAGCGCATATTTAAAATATTTGTTTTATTATCCTTTATTTTAATTGTTTTGTCATTTACTGAGGTCTTGGTAGAGAATGTTCTCTTTTTATTTGTTTTTGTATATACTATAGGTGCTGTATAAATTGTGTCATTATCAATAATAAAAGGTTCTAAATTATTTTTCTCTTTATCTGTTGCATAGAAATATGATTGCGATGTTTTTTTATTATAAAGAGTATTTTCATCTAATATTTGTAAAGATACTGTATCTGTTGTTTCAATAGCTTCTTCAATTAAAGAAAAGAGCCTGTTGTAGTTTTCTTTTTCTTTTGAATTGTCTTTAACAATATTGTCTTTGTTTTGTTTGAGTTTTTCAATTCCGATAGAATCTGTCGTATTTATTATGTCTTCGACCAACTTTAATAATTGATCATAATCTTTTGTCCCGCTTGTGTCATGCTTTATTATGGAGTCTGCAAAAGGGGTTTTGTATATATCGTAAAATGTATTGTTAACAGAAATTGTTTCTCCAACTTTTTTCCCCAATGATGTAATAGGATTTAATTGAATCTCTTGAAATAATTCATAAAAATATGTTTGGTTAGGAATATATATGTTTACCCTTTGAGGTAAATAACCCGAGGCCTCAATAATCATATCATAATTTTTGTTGGGAGGGAAAATCATTAAATATTTTCCTGTTTTTGGATTGGGATTGTATACATATTTAACTTTTTCTTTTGTTTTATTATCAATAACTCGAATATTAGCGCTAATTGGTTTTTTTTGTTTCCCCGACAAAATTCTCCCTTTTACCAGTGTTAATGGTATTGACCCTTTTAAATTGATTTTATATATATGAGTATTTAAAAGAATGTCATTTTGTGGTGAAGAATAATAAGCAGATTGTCCATCTGCAGTTAAAACAAAATATATATCATCTCTTGTGGTGTTTGGGAAACCAATATTTTTTGGCTCAGTCCATTTTTTGGTTTTTAATTCTGATTTAAAAATATCAAAACCTCCAATAGTATTGTGACCATTAGAACTAAAGTAAATTGTTTTACCATCTGGGAGAATAAATGGTGAACCTTCGTCATACACAGAGTTGATAGGAAAACCTAAATTAATTGCTTTTCCCCATTCCCCGTTAGCCTTTTTTATTGATTTATATATGTCTTTACCGCCAAAACCACCAGCTCTGTCACTTGAAAAATATAATTCTTGCCCGTCAGGAGTAATACTTACTCTTCCTTCATTAAATTTGGAATTTATGTTTTTGTTTAATTTTTTTAAATCTGTGCACTTTCCGTCAAAGAAGTTACAAGTGTATATATCTTGTCGTTTATTATTGGCAATATTTATAAATAATTTTGTGCCATCAGAAGAAAGCCCTGCTAATGAAATATTTACTTTGTTGTCTGAATAAGGAATAATAAATTCTTGTGGATTGCTCCATGTTCCATAGTTGTTATATGAATAGAAAAAATGTTTTTTTTGATTATTAATTATTCTTGTGAAAAGCATCATGCTTTCGTCTGATGAAATTAGAGGGTTAAACTCAGAATTTTTTGTTGATATTGGGTATCCAACATTTTCAATATCAGCTGTAAGTTCTTGTGAAGTAATTAGTTTTGCGTTATTGCAAATTTTAATCATACGCTTTGCATAGATATAATATTTGTCATTTTTTCCTGCAAGAGAGATGTATTTTTCAAAATTTGAAATAGCCCTGTCAAATTGATAATCCATGTGATAAAGAGTGCCTAGATCTTTAAAAACAATTTTAGGTTCTTCAATATTTTTATCTTTACTGGCAACTTCAAGATAAGGGATAGCATTTATTTTATTGTTTTTAGTATTTAAATAACAAGCTCCTACTTTATATTTAATAACGTTGTCGTTTGGGATTAATGAATCTAATTGAAGGAAAATTTTCAAAGCCTTATCATATTCTTCATTGTTAAAAAGTCTTGTAGCAGTTTTTAGTAGTTTATGCGTATTAATATCGGAATTTTGAGCAAAAGTTCGTATATTTATGCTCAAAAGTAATGTTAATGATATTAATGTAATTAATGTTTTTTTCACAATTTTTTTTTTCTAAGATAATGTTAAAATGTTTATTTTAACTTAATTTTACGTGAAACTAACAAAATAAGCGCTGTTTGTTGTTTATTTTTACACTAAAATATAATATTTATTTTTTTAGTAAATTTAAAAAAATAAATATTATTATAAAATTATATTAGATATTATTACTTATTTTATTATTATTGAAGAATATTAACTAATTAAATTTACTGCTAATGAAAAAGTATTTTGTTCTTTTTGTAGGTTACTGTATGTTTCCATTTATTTTATTATCTCAAGTTGATAATTCTTCGTCGACAAAAGATACCAGTTCAACTTTGATTGTTGCTGAAAATCAAGAAGCGGAAGTTGCATATAATAATGGAACTCAATTTTTTAGTCAAAATATATTGAGTGAAGCATTAGCTTCTTTTGACGAAGCAATTAAATTAAAACCAAATTTTGATAAAGCTTATTTTAACAGAGGTAGTGTTAAAACTCAACTATCTGATTACAAAGGTGCAATAAGTGATTTTAATTTTGCAATAGAAATAAATCCGGATATGGCAAATGCTTATTATGGAAGAGCTTATGTTGAATATTTACAAAATGATTTTAAATCAGCATTAAATGATTTTAAAATGTCTGTTTTAAGAGGTTATAACGATGCTAAAGTTTTTTATTATAGAGGTGTATCAAAATTTCAATTAGATGATTTTAAGGGTGCTATAGACGATTTAACTATTGCAATATCTAAGAAGTCTGATTATGCATATGCGTATAATGATAGAGGTAGCGCAAAATTAAGGCTTAAAGATTATAAAGGGGCTATTGCAGATTATAATATGGCAGTTAAAATTGATCCACAAATGGCTATTGCTTATAATAATCTTGGCAGCGTTAAAAGAAAAACAAAAGACTATCCTGCTGCAATTATTGATTATAGTCTTGCAATTAAAGTAAAACCTGATTATTATATTGCATATAATAACAGGGCAAGTGTAAAATATGATATGAAGGATTATGAAGGAGCTTTAGCAGATTATAACAATGCTTTATTCATTAAAAGTGATTATGAATTTGTATATAACAACATTGGAACTGTAAAAGTGAAAATGAAAGATTATAAAGGGGCTGTAGAATCTTTTAACAAGGCTATTGAAATTAATCCAAATTATGGTGTAGCATATTTAAATAGAGGTACTGCAAAAGAAATGATGAGGGATATGAAAGGAGCTAAAGAAGACTGGAAAAAAGCAGCTGAACTTGGAGTAGAAAAAGCCAATTCATTTTTACAATAAAAGCAAAAATTTGAAAAAGATTAAAACAATGAAACAAATGAAAAAAATTATCACACTAATAAGCATTTTATTTATTATTACTTCAACAAATTTATTTGCTCAAAAAAATGTTGAATTTGACAAAGATAATTTTAGATCAAATAAAGAAGGCTTTAAAAGAGCATATAATAATTTTAAAGATGGGAATAAATATTTTGAAGATGGTAAATATTTACTTGCCCTTGAGGTATATTTAAAGGCAAATCATTTTAATTCAAATAATGCAACCCTTAACTACCGTATAGGTGTTTGTTACCTAAAATCTGTTCAAAAAACCAAATCATTAAATTTTTTGAAAAAAGCTTATGCTTTAAACAGAAATGTTGATCCTGAATTAGATTTAATGCTTGGGCGTTCTTATCACTTAAATTCCCAATTTGATAAAGCTATAGAAGAATACAAAACATATAGAAATTCATTATCTTTCAATGAGTTGCAAAAGAAGGCGGCTGTTATTGATAAGTATATTGATGAATGTAAAAACGGTAAAGAATTAATAAAGAAACCCGTTAGAGTTTTTATTGATAATCTTGGTAAAATTGTGAATTCTCCCTATAGTGACCATAGCCCTGTAATTTCAGCAGACGAAGAAACAATGTATTTTACATCCACAAGAGAAAACTCTGTTGGAGGAAAAAAGGATGTGTATGACCAAGAATACGATGAAGATATTTATGTTACTCGCAATCATAATGGTAAATGGAGTAATCCTCATAATATGAGAGATCCATTAAACACTTCAAAAGATGATGCAACTGTTGGATTATCTTCTGATGGGCAACAATTATTAACATTTAATGGAAGGAAAAATGGGGGAGATATTCAAATTTCTTATTTATCTGGTGTTACTTGGTCTTCTCCAAAATCATTTTCAAAAGCAATAAATACACCCTATCACGAATCATCTGCTTGTTTTTCTTCAGATGCAAGTATAGTTTATTTTGTGTGCGACAAACCAAATGATAATTATGGAGGAAGCGATATCTTTTATTGTAAAAAAGGTCGAAATGATAAATGGGGAGATGCTATTAATATAGGGCCTGTAATAAATACTAAATATGATGAAGAAGGGGTATATATGCACCCTGATGGCAGAACGATGTATTTTAGCTCAAAAGGACATAACTCTATGGGAGGATTTGATATTTTTAAAACCACTATGGATGAAAAAGGAAATTGGAGTGAACCTATAAACATTGGTTATCCAATAAACACACCTGATAATGATTTAAGTTTTGTTCTTGCGGGAAGTGGTAAACATGGTTACTATTCTTCTGAAAGAGAAGGTGGTTTTGGTCGCTCAGATATATACATGGTAACTTTCTTAGGTCCTGAAAAACCACTAGTTCAGAGCAATGAAGATAATCTTATTGCCAGCATAGCTAATCCTATAACCGAAACTGTGGTTGAATCAACTGTTGAAATCAAAAAAATTAGATTAACAATTGTTAAGGGTACTGTTAAAGATGCAATTACTTTGAAACCAATTTCTGCCAAGATTGAAATAGTTGATAATGATAAAAATGAAGTAGTTTTAAATTATACAACGAATAGTGAATCAGGTAAATTTTTAGTTTCATTACCATCGGGTAAAAACTACGGAATGACTGTTAAAGCAACTGATTATTTATTCCATTCAGAGAATTTTAATATTCCTCAAGCAACAGCTTATCAAGAGATTAATAAAGATATTTTGTTAAACAATATAAAGAAAGACGCAAAGATTATTCTTAAAAATGTTTTCTTCGATGCAGGGAAATCAACTTTACGTCCAACTTCATATGCTGAGCTTGGTCGTTTAACTAAGTTGCTTAACGACATTCCAACACTGAGGATTGAAATATCAGGTCATACTGATAATACAGGTTCTTTGCAGACAAATAAAAAATTGTCAGAATCAAGGGCTAAATCAGTTGTAGATTTTATTGTTTCTGAAGGGATTGATAAATCTAGACTTGAGTATAAAGGATATGCATATTTTCAACCTATTGCAACTAATGATACGGAAGAAGGTAGACAGGAAAATAGACGTGTAGAGTTTAAAATCTTAAGTAAATAAAAACGAAGGTTATATAAACCAATGGGTTAACCCATTGGTTTTAACTAAAATAAACCCCATAGGTTTAAATAAATCGTAATACATTCTATTATGCGCTTTCGCACAGATATTTTTATAATGTTTAATAACATTGTAAACGTATAGAAAATAAAATTTGTTAATTTTGCTTTCGAAATATTAAAAAATAAATATATATATAATAATGAAAAATACAGCATTTACAAAATTTCATGAACAATTAGGTGCAAAAATGGTGCCTTTTGTAGGCTTTAATATGCCAATTCAATATCAAAGTATTCCAGAAGAACACATGATAGTTCGCGAGAAACTTGGTGTTTTTGATGTTTCTCATATGGGAGAATTTTGGGTTACAGGACCTAAAGCTTTTAGCTTTATACAAAAAGTTACGACAAACGATGTCGCATTGTTATTTGATGGCAAAGTGCAATATTCTTGCTTCCCTAATGGTAAAGGTGGTATTGTTGACGATTTACTTGTTTACCGTATAAACGAAGAAAAATATTTACTTGTTGTTAATGCAGCCAATATAGAAAAAGATTGGAACTGGTGTGTGGAGAATGCAAAACCTATGGGACTTGAAATAGGTAAAGATCTTGTTAATGTTTCAGATGATTATTGTCAACTTGCTATTCAAGGTCCTCTTGCTTTAAAAGCTATGCAAAAGCTGACTAAGGAAACAGTTACAGATATGGAATATTATACTGTAAAAGTTATTGAGTTTGCAGGTATTAAAGATGCAATATTTTCAACAACCGGTTATACAGGCTCAGGTGGTTGCGAAGTGTATGTTCCTAATGAAGATGGTGAAAAATTATGGAAAGCAGTTTTTGAGGCAGGTGAAGAGTTTGGAATTAAACCTATTGGATTAGGTGCACGCGATACTTTACGTCTTGAAATGGGTTTTTGTTTATACGGAAATGATATAAACGATACTACATCTCCTATTGAAGCAGGTTTAGGTTGGATTACTAAATTTACTGAAGGTAACAACTTTATTGATAGAGAATATATGGAGAAACTTAAAGCAGAAGGTGTTACTCGCAGACTTAGAGGTTTTGAAATGATTGACAGGGGTATCCCTCGTCAACATTATGAGATTGTTGATGCTGACGGTAATAATATTGGTGAAGTTACATCCGGCACAATGTCGCCTATACTTAATAAAGGTATTGGTATGGGATATATTAAAAAAGATTATACTAAATTTGGAACCAAAATTTATATAAAAGTTAGAAATAAGATGCTTAAAGCAGAAGTTGTGAAGCTTCCGTTTTATAAACAATAGAGAATATTATACATATAAAAAAACAGCATAAATTTAATTTATGCTGTTTTTTTATATTATTAACCCGTTTTATTTATGCAAAAACGAAGTGAATTGCATGAATTAGCGATGGATAGTGGAAAGTAAAACGGAAAACCCCGCATTAGAAGTACCCAAATTTGGGGTTTTAAAAACACCAAATTTGTTGGTGATTCTTAAGCGTAGAAAAATTATGAATTTTTCGGGTTAAATTAGTTAATCAAGGTTATTGTTGTTAAAACTTAAAGGTAGAAGTTGTTTTGCATTTTCAATAATTGAGATTTTATTTTCCCCAACCAAAATAATTTTTATTGGTGAATTAAATCGTGTTTCAGTTTCTAACAATACTTGTCGGCAAGAACCACAAGGAGGTACCGGATTTTTTTGTAATTTGGAATTTGAATAAGCACATATCGCAATAGATTTAACAGGCACATCAGGATATTTTGAATTTGCATAAAACATAGCTACTCTTTCGGCACACAATCCTGAGGGATAGGCTGCATTTTCTTGATTGTTTCCTTGTATTAATTCGCCATTTTCTAGTAAAACACAAGCACCTACTTTAAATTTTGAGTAAGGAGCATAAGCTTTTTGTGCTGCTTCTTTAGCATTTTTAACAACTAAAATATCTTCTTGAGATAGTTCTTCAATTGAAATATATTCGTGTATTGTTGTCGTTATTTCTTTGATTTGCATATAATCTATTTTAGTATATAATAATTTAAATATGTATACTCATATTTGTATATTTTGTTACAATCTTAGATTGCAAATTTATTAAAATTATGGTAAATATTGTCAAGTATGAGTTTTTTTTGATTAATCGTGTTTTTTTTTATAAAAAAATATTGTTATTAACCTGAGTTCGTTATAAGATATAAAACACAGAAATTCAGAAATGAATAAGATTTGTAAATGAAATTCTGAATTAATAACGGGTTATTAAGTTTACTTTGTGAAATTTGTTAAATTTGTAATTAATTTTTTTTTATGATAAATCGGATATATATATTATTCATTGCCATTTTTGTTTTTAATGGCTTCGCTTTTTCTCAATCAAATTCACACAGGATTACAATAAAAGATTACATAAAGCAATATAATAAAATTGCTGTAAAAGAAATGAAGCGAACAGGTGTTCCGGCAAGTATTACTCTAGCTCAGGGTATTCTTGAATCTGATAATGGGAACAGCACTCTTGCAAGAAAAGCCAATAATCATTTTGGAATTAAGTGTCATTCAAATTGGAATGGGAAAAAGATTTATCACGATGATGATAGAAAAAAAGAGTGTTTTAGAAAATACAGGAATGCTTATGAATCATATAAAGATCATTCAAATTTTATAAAAAATGGGCAGCGTTATCATTTTTTATTTAAGTATAAAACAACCGATTATAAGCATTGGGCAAAAGGTTTAAAAAAATCAGGTTATGCAACAAACAGGCATTACGATAAACTATTGATTAAAATAATTGAAGATAATCGCTTGTATGTTTACGATTCAAAAAAGGCATTGAAAAGAATTAAAGATGATGATGTAAAACCTGCTGTTAAGTTAGCCGATGTTGATAATTTATATATTGACCCTTTTAAGAGTGATGTAAAACAGAGAAATCGAATTAATTATATTATTGTTGAAAAAGGGAATACTTTTTATTCATTAGCAAAAAAATATGAATTAATGCAGTGGCAATTGTATAAGTATAATGAGCTAACAGAAGAATCTATTTTGAAAGTAGGTCAGATATTATATCTTCAACCAAAAAGAAACAAAGCTGATATACGACATAAGTATCATACTGTAAAAGAGGGAGAAACAATGTATTCAATTTCACAGTTGTATGGTATTAAATTAAAAAAATTATATAAAAAGAACCTTATGAAAATGGGTGAGGAGCCAAATGTTGGAGACAAACTTTGGTTAAGAAGAAAAAAGAAGAAGAATTAAACAAGTGAGTAATTTTCTATATTAAATCCTCTTAAGAAATCTTTTATAGCAAGTCTTTTTTTACCTTGTAGCTGAAGTTCTTCAATGCTGATAAATCCACCTTTAACGGCTATTTTAATATAATTTTTATTGTCAGATAATATTTTACCAGGTTCAAAAGAATGGGTTTCAGATATTTTTGAAGTTTTGAAGATTTTTAAAGAAAATTGTTTGTTATCTGTTGATTTTATTTCTGTCCAGGCAGCTGGATATGGGCTTAATCCTCTAATAAAATTATAAATATCTTTAAGCTCATTATTCCAGTTAATTTTACAATTTTGTTTAAATATTTTAGGTGCTGTTTTTAACTCACAAGGGTCATTTATCAATTTTTGCTGTTCTGTTTTTGAAAAATTATCATCTTCAACAGCCTTGAGTGTTTTTAAAATTAATTCAGAACCAACAGTCATAAGTTTGTCATGAAGAGTTTCAAAATTATCTTTTTCTTCAATAATAACTTTTTGTTGAAAGATAATATCACCCGAATCAATTTTGTGTTTTAAAAAGAAAGTGCTTACACCGGTTTCTTTTTCACCATTAATAATTGCCCAGTTAATAGGAGCTGAACCACGATATTGGGGCAGAAGTGAAGCATGAAGGTTTATAGAACCAAGCCTTGGCATATTCCATACAATTTCGGGCAACATTCGAAAAGCAACAATTACTTGCAAATCGGCTTTTAACGATTGTAATTGTTTAATGAACTCAGCATTTTTAAGATTTGTTGGCTGTAAAATATTAAGTTTTTTTTCAAGAGCGAATTTTTTTACAGCTGATTGTTGAATTTTTTTTCCTCGACCTGCAGGTTTGTCGGGCGAAGTTATTACGCCAACAACATTATATTTGTTCTCAATTAACGCCTTGAGAGTGTCAACTGCAAAGTCAGGTGTGCCCATAAAAATAATTCGCAAGTTACTTTTGCTCATTGTTATTTCAGGTTTGTCTATTTGCTTAACTATGTTCGTAGCATCTTACCCAATCAATATCCAATGATGCAGGTAATTTGTTATCTTCAATATCTGTAAGTATTGCAGAACTTAACATTAAATACATTGGTTCATCGGGAATGCCTTTTGTTTGTGTCTTAATGACGGTATTATTTATTTTCCAAACAATTTTTTCGGCTGTCCACTCAAGTGAGTAAATAAAATATTCATTACAAAATTTATCTGCACTAATTTTAGAACTACTTTTTTTGAAACTATTTTTAGCAGTGTCGCCCCAATAGTTTGATATCAGGAGTTTGTTTTTGTGATTATATTTAAATATGTCGATTTCAGGCACTATTTTATCGGAACGCATCCAAAAAGCATGTTGAACAGGAAATGTTTTATTAATTTTTATTTTTGCTTCAAAAAGTCCGTATTTCTGTTTAAAACTTTGAGCTGTGCTAATTAATCCTGAAGTATAATCGAAATTTTTTTCAACAAAGCCAAGTTTCTCATTCCATACTTTTCCTTTTGCTTTTTCTTTTTTAGTGATTATGCTTAATTCACTGTCTTTAATTTCAATGTTTTTCCCTTCTGTAAAAAAATGCTTCTCGTTTTTTGTTACGTATGATTGATTTAACAATACTTTACCCCAAAAATAATTAGTAATCCATTTATTAGAATCTAATTCGGGAGAAGTAAAATCATCTTCAAATGTTAAGTTCCATTTTTTTATTTCATCGAATTTTTTAGAACCAATTAAACTAAAATACCATTTTATTTTATCAGAATTTTTAAGTTCAAAATATCTTTGTTGTTTCTGATACTCATCAGTTTTTTCAAATTTCTTTTTATCTTCCATATACTCTTTAAAATCGATAAACTTTTGAGAGTTTATGAAATTTTCGAGTTCTTCATAATCGTTAATTTCCTTACTTCCTTCAAGGTTTTTGTATTCTTTGTATTTTTTCGATTCTTTAAATTTGAAGTATGTTACAAATGCTTCTGATTTTTTTAATTTATTATATTCTTCTAACTTTTTATATTCTTCAGTGTTATTAAATTCAAGAGAGTGTAATAAATCTTTAAATTCCTGAGAGCTTACATATTTTTCAAGCTCTTCGTAATCTGCAATTTCTTTTCCGCCATCGAGTCTTAAATACTCAGAATATTTAGCTGAATTTTTAAATTTATAGTATTTAACAATTTGAGATGATTTTTTTAATTTATTGTATTCTTCAAGTTTTTTATATTCTTCGGTATTTTTAAACTCAAGCGAATGAAGTAAATCTTTAAATTTTTGTGAAGTTACGAGGTCTTTTAATTCTTCATAATTAGTAATTTCTTTTGAACCCTCAAGTTTATTGAAGTCGGCAAATTGTTTTGATTTTTTAAATTTAAAATATTGTTTTAAATCAGAAGATTTTTTTAGTTGCTTATATTTTAGTAGTTTACTGTGTTCTTCGCTTGACTTAAAATCTTTTTCTTTTTTATGTTCTTGAAATTCTTTTGAATTTACAAGTTTTTCAAGTTCTTCAAATTGAGATAGTTTTTCAGAATCATTAATATTATTATAGTTCGCAAGCTCTTTTGATTTTTTTACTTTGTAATAATTTGTAATATGTTTAGCTTTTTTTAGCTTATTGTAATTGTTTAGCTTGTTTTGTTCTTCAATTCTGCGTTGCTCTAGATTTTTTTTAAATTCGTTAAATTCTGGTGAGTTAATAAAAGTGTCGAGTTCTTCATATTTTTTTAATTCTTCGGATGCTTCAGTTTTTTTATAGTCTGCAAATTCATTTGAGTTTTTTAGTTTATAATAATTGACAATTGTTTTCGATTTTTTCAATTTTTTATAATTGTCAAGTTTTTCTAATTCAAGCTTTTTGTTTTGAGCTAAATTTTGTTTGATTTTTTTAAATTCATCAGAGTTTAAATACTCTTCTAGTTCATTATAATTTTCTAGTTCTGATGATTCGGAGAAATCGTTGAATTTTTTTAACTCTTCAGATGATTTTAATTTATAATAATTGACAAACTTAGAAGATTTTTTAAGTTTATTAAATAAAGTATATTTTTGATATTCTTCTGTGTCTTTGAAATTTAATTTCTCAATGTTTTCTTTAAACTCTTTAAATTCGGTAGAGTTTATGTATTCATTAAGTTCGTTATATTCTTTTAACTCATCAGAATTTTGGAATTCATTAAACTCATTAAATTCTTTTGTTAAAGCGTCTTTTTTAGCTTCAATATCTTTTGTTTTTGGGAATAATCCAAAAGTAGATAATAAAGAAATTTTTAAATTTGCCATTTGTCAAATATTAAATTTGAAAATATTATTTTAAAGATAAATGAATTTTTTTATAAAAAAAAATTATATAATTAATCACTTCTAGGCAGTGAAAAAATAAAGGTTGCCCCTTCATTATATTTGCTTTCAACCCAAATATTACCTTTGCAAGCATTAATAAATTCTTTACATAGAATAAGACCTAAACCAGTACCGGTCTCATTGGATGTCCCAACTGAAGTTGGATTCGACGCAATTTTAAATAATTTTGATAGATTTTTTTCTTCAATCCCAATACCATTATCAATGACTTTAATATTTATAAAGCTATTATTATTTTCAGCATCTACAATAATTTCACCATTTTCTTGTGTGAATTTTATTGCATTTGTAATAAGGTTTCTAATAACAGTTGAAGTCATGTTCTCATCTGTCATTACATAGGTGTTGGGTTTTACATTTGAATGTAATGTAATGTTTTTATTTAAGGCTGTTGCTTCTGTTAGTTCAATAGTGTCATTAATAATTTCAGAGATATCTGTTTTTTTGATAGAAACTTTTAGTCTGCCTGTTTGTGAACGAGACCATTGAAGAAGGTTCTCTAATAAATTAAATGCTTTGTTCGAGAACTCACTTATTTGTGATATAAAGAATTTCCTTCTTTCATCGTCAAAATCTTCGTAATTTGAGGTTAATAGTTCTGATAAGTTAATTATTGTACTAAAGGGGTTTCGTAAGTCATGTGCAATTATGCTGAAAAATTTATCTTTAGTATCGTTAGCTTTTTGTAATTCAAAACGTTGCTTTTCGATCTTTAAATTATTTTTTGATAATTCTTCCTGAAGTTCATTGTAGCTTCGCAAACGATTAATTAATGATTTTAACATTGCTTTCATCACTTCAGGTTTGTCTTCAGAAATTTTATTAAAATCATCTTGATCCAGTTCCAATAGATTTGTTTTAATCAATGCTGTTACCGATGCAGATCTTACCGATGAATCTATTAAAGAATATTCTCCAAAAAATTTATTTTTCCCCAAAGTGGCAAACTCATAACCTTCGTTGTGGATAATTACTTTGCCTTTAATAATGACATATAAAGCATGTTGATTGTCTCCTTTACGAAAGAGTGTGTCTCCTTGTTCAATAGTTATTTCGTTACATTTTTTAGCTAATGCTTCTAATATGCTATCATTTGTTCCTGAGAACAAAACAGTATTTTTTAGTAAAGAAACTCTATTTTTAATATTTTCGTTTTGCTTGACTGTTGTCATTATTTGTTATATAAAACCAGATATATATGATTATAATTTTAATTAATTTGCAAGATAATAGTTTAAAATGACAGATACAAGCAGATTTAAAATTTTAATAATTCTTCTGCTACCATATATCCATGAGCAGTAGCGTAAATTATTGAACGAGTTGCACCTGAGCAATCGCCCATAAATTTTAAATTTGAAAATTTATTGTTATTGATTTTGTTTGAATAGAATTTTATTTCAGGTGCATATACCAGGTTATCTGGGTTTGCAACTCCGGGGACAATAGTGTCGAGATTTTCAATAAAATCAACAATGCTCTCAATAATTCTTCTTGGAAAAGCAAGGTTAACATCACCTAAAATGTATTTTTCCTTCTCTAAAGTAGGCATAACCCTGTATAAGTTTTTTGTCCTCTTTGAATTTTTAAAATGATTATATGTTTGAAGAATAACTTTGTTTTCGCCGGCAAGTATATTTGTTAATTTTGCTATGTGCGAACCATAACCAATTGGGTCATTAAATGGGTGTGTTAATTTAACGGTTGTTAAAATTGCAAAATTGGTATTCTTGCTTTTTTCATGCATTTTAGCATGACCGTTTACAGTAAAAAAATCGCCATAATTCTCAGTAACTACAAAGCCCGATGGATTATTGCAAAAGGTGCGAACCATATAACCGGTTTTGCTTTTATACTTAACTTTAAATTCATACATTTCTTTGTTTAATTCTTCAACTACATGATTTGGTAATTCATAACGAATCCCAATGTCAACATTTGTGTTGTCGAGAATCAAGTCCGGATGTTTTTTTGTAAGATTGTTAACTAGTTTATGACCACTTCGTCCGACGCCAATTACAACTTTATCGAATTTATCGGTGCCATTTAAAATAATTTTTTCATTTATTGGATTAATATCTGTTATAGTAGAATCGAAATGAAAATGAACGTTTTTATGTGAATTAAAATCTTCATAAATATTGTATAAAACTTGTTTAAGTTGGTCGGTGCCAATATGATAGAAATCTGCACTTACAGGTAAAAAACCTTTTTCGTAGAATTTTTTATAATAGCCGTCATTACTAAATGACTTGCCTGTTTCAACAGCCTTTGTATCTGAATGGTTAATATAATAATCAACAAATTGTTTTTGCAATTTTATATCAACATCTATATCTCCGCCCATTCCTTTTGAAACAAACAGCTTTCCATCTGCACGTATGCCTGAAATACTTGATGAATATATATCTTTGCTTTTTTCAAAAATATGTAATTCATTATCAGTATTTTTCATTTTTTCAATAAATCCTATAGCCGCAGCTCCAAAACCAACAATTGCAATTTTCATCTGTTTATATTTTTATAGTTAGCTTATTATTAAGTGATTATCAATTTTTTTATTTCATGCCAAGTCGCTTTTTTTTACCGCAGAGACGCTAAGGTTTTTTTACAAAAAAAACGTTTTTAAGTCCGTCAGCTGACGGACGTTGAAAAATTTTTATGTAAACTCGCTTTTTTATCTGTTTATATTTTTGTAAGCAACTCATTATTAAGTAATTATTCTATAAATTTTTATTAGTAATGTTGAAATTAGAAATTGGATATTTGAAATTACGCTAATGAAAGAATGTTTTTTTCTAATTTCCAATTTCATTATATAATCATTCCTTTGCCAGCCCTGTAATTTACCCTGTAGCGAAGCATATCAGGGTGAAATGTACAGGGTGTGTCCAAATTAAATCTAAAATCTTAATTTCCTTTGGTCATAGCCTGCCCCGACACTTCGGGGGGTGTCTCATATGAATAATATTTATGTTTTTTCAGAAAAAAATTTAAACACAAAAGTGTCAATAATCTCCAACTTTTAACTTTAAACTTGTAACTTTATACTTTGAGTCTCTCTTTAAATGGGAGAAAAGTCATGAAATCGGCGTGGTGAACAACGTAAGCTTCTGTAGTTCGTTTAACCATATTTCCTTCGCCGGCATGAGTGGCAATAATATGACATACTTCGGCAGGAACACCGCACTCTTCGGCTAGAGAAACGCCGGAAAAAGGATGTCTCAAATATTTGCCGTAAGTACCCTGAACAGCTTTTCCGTTTTCGTCTAAAACATATTCAACAAGTTTACCAACATCGCATAAAATAGCGCCTGCAATTAAAACATCCATATTAACAGGAAGCTCGTCTTTAAAAAATTCATTCATTTTTTCACCGCTTTGCCTTGCGATATGTACAACCGCACGTTTGTGAGCCATAAAACTTACTTGTAAATCGGGTCCACATAAAAGTGTGAAAGGAATTTTTTGTAAGTCTTCGGCATCTAAAACACTTCTCTCAAGAGCAATTTCCCAAGTCTTTGCTGTTTTTTCTCTTAAGCCTTCATCTTTTATCCATTCTAGTTCAGGCCACAGTTTTTTAACTTTTTCAATCATGAGCTTAGTTTTTTAGTTTGTAAAGTTTTTAAAGTTTATAAAGGTTGTGTGCACTCCACAAAAATTTTATAACCGTCATTTGTTTCTCGTCATTTATTGTCATTAATTTTACCAATAGAATTTATATAATTGTTTAGTCTTATTATATTTATATCAGACTGAAATGAATTAAAATTATCTTCGTTAAGTCATTTTTCATACTTTTTCACCAATCCCCATTGATAATTGATAAATTTTTAGTCCACTCCGAAAAGTAGAAAAAGCACGTCATTGCGAGGAACGAAGCAATCTATAGTTTTGTAATTCAACATGTTGAGATTGCTTCACTCCGTTCGCAATGACGAAAACCATTTTTCGGAGTAGACTCAACTTTTATTTTTTCTAATTTCATTAAAATGACACTTCTAGGTCTTTCAGACGCTGGAAGGTCGATTAATAATATTATAATTTTGCTATAATAGCATCAGTCATTTGAGTAGTTGAAGCAGCACCTTTTTCAATAACATCAGCACTTCCGTGCATTTTCATC